>JALULR010000101.1 GCA_027056155.1 DHVE2 group archaeon | reverse complement strand
GTATAGAAGAAGATATCAATAAAAAACTACATGACAAAATAAAAACAAGATTAAAAGAAAGCGCAAAAAAGGAGGCGCAAAGAAAAGCAAATATAAGATCATGGATTAGTGCAGGAATAATTACGGTAATATTACTCCTGTTAATTATATACATCCTTTATGGTATATATACTTGGGCTGATAAACAAGGGATAACGTCTTTCGTTTTTGTATTGATCTCTATTATCTTAGGTGGAGGTAGTATTTGGCAATTAACTCCTAGAATTAAAGAATATATATACCAAAAAATTTACGGAAAACTAGTGGATACATTATTCAAACAAAAATTAAAAGATGCTGGTTTAGAGGTGAGTATTAAATGAACAATTGCACGTCGCCTAACAAGCGGGTATACGGTTCGCTTTGCTCACCCAAATTGCCCTTTCGGGCAACTTCGCATACCCGCAACACGTTAAGGGCAATACAAAGTAAGAGCTAGAGAAGATGGCTTCCATCGCAAGTCTTCGCAGAACTCAGAGCAAAGCCCTCGCGGCAAACGGAGAATGGGATAGCGTATTCATCAGCCAAGCTACGCACTATTTTCAACATTTTGTATCTAATTTCTTTTGGTGCGTATCGAATCCCGCGAACCATCTCGTTTCTCTCGTAGTAGAGCTCTCGAAGGTACTCCGCACGGTCTTTGAACACTCCTGCAACGCGCTTGAAATTATCGGGCTTGGCTTTGTATGTAGAGGAGATAATCTGGTCCACGCCCAAGCTAGCTAGCTCTTTAATCAGTGTCTTGAGCATAATTGGAGAATCGTTTATACTTGGAATAATAGGGTCCACCCTCACTGCAACTTTTATGTCTTTTTCTTTCAACTTTTCTATTGCACTTAATCTCAGCTCCGGAGCGGGAGCAAATGGCTCTAGCTTCTTCGCAAGCTCTTCGTCCAAGGTGGTTATAGTAATAGAAACAACAGCCTGCATGTTCTCAAGTATATCCCTATCTCTTGCAACGAGATTGGACTTTGTAAGCACCAAAGCGGGAAATTTGTATTTACTTAGCAAGCGCAGAGTTCCGCGCGTTATTTTAAGCTCTTTCTCCATCTTGGGATATGGGTCCGAAGAGTTGCTCATTGACACGGGCATAATTTTAGCGTGTTTTAGCTCTGTTTCAAGCACCCTTAAAAAATCTTTCTTTGGCCGCACACGCCAAGGCTCGCGCACATATGAGGTAATATAACAGTATATGCACCTGTGCTCACAACCGGTATATGGGTCAACACTGTATTTTGCAGGACAGGTACATAGCGGAAAGTGCCAAGGGTCAAATACGTGCAGGTACCTCACACATGGAGTATGGTTTTTTCATATATTACAATGAAGGCGCGTAACCTAGCAAAACTCTCCGAAATATGTTTAAAAGAGAATAGTAAGCGATACGCAACTGCTCTCCGCGCAGCTGCTGTCAGCTGCACCAACAGTACGGCATTCTCGCTCCGCTCGAAGCCTCATTATCACATTGAAATGGTAAAACTCTCAGTTGCACCAACAGTACGGTGTCTCGCTTTTGCTCGACACCTCATAAGCACTCTTTTAAAAGGAAAATTGTCAGTTGCATCAACAGTACGGTGTCTCCCTGTTGGTCGACACCTTATGCTCTAAAAAGTGCCCATTTTGTAAAATTTTATTGCCCTGAAAAAGTGCAGGCGCCGGGATTTGAACCCGGGCTAAGGGCTTGGAAGGCCCTTGTGCTGCCAGACTACACTACGCCTGCGCAGTAGCGGGATAAGAAAACAGTTATATAAATTTGATGGGTGTAATTGTTACAAATTCATGCACAGTAGTTAATGTGATGTTGAGCAATGTACCGATAACATTTATTTAATGAGAGGTATAACCATATATGATTGACGCAGTGATAGTGCATATTATACAAGATGGCCGCATACTGCTTCACTACAAGAAGCGCGGGCATGGTGCAGGGTACTGGAATGGACTTGGCGGGAAGATTGAGCCGGGTGAAACGCCGGAAGAGTGTGCAATGCGCGAAGCCAGAGAGGAGATGAATGCAGGCCTTAAAAATCTTGCAAAGGTTGGAAATTTACTGTTTTATGATGTGTCAGGCGATGATTGGCGAGTGCGGGTTTTTAGGGCAGAGTTAGATGGTGAGCCAACAGAGAGCGAAGAATCTATGCCGCGATGGTTTTCGCTGGCATCGTTGCCATACTCTGAGATGTGGGAAGATGACAAGTACTGGCTGCCTCTTGTTATAGATAATATGCACTTTGAAGGTGAGTTTTGGTTTTCGGGCACGCAACTAATTAAATTCAAACTAGAAGCAAGGAAGGAGTAAAACTCATATATAGGTAATGTATAGGGCGCTTGGCGATAGATATGGTCACCGTTTACGATGTTCCACCGGATAAGCTGATTAACGAAGCTGCCAACGTGTTTAAAGAGAAGAAAATAGAGCCACCGGAGTGGGCTGGCTGGGTCACTACGGGAGTGCATAAAGAGCGTGGTCCTGACCAGATAGACTGGTGGTATGTGCGGCTTGCATCTGTGCTGAGGAAGATATATGTGTACGGTCCAATAGGCACATCGAGGCTTGCGGCATATTACGGAGGTAAAGAGGATCGCGGCTCTAAGAGATACAAAGCCCGTAAAGGTAGCAGGGCAATAGTGCGCAAGGCATTGCAGCAACTAGAGTCCATGGGTTATGTAAAGAAGGATAAGAACGGGAGAGTGATAACCCCCGAAGGTCAGAAATTTTTAGATTCTATTGCAAAGAGTGTGATGGATTCTATTGTGGAAGAGCGCAAAGATTTGGAGAAATATGTGAAGTGATGGATATGGACGAAGATAAGGAGCTTGAGGAGATAAAACGCCGCAAGATGATGGAGTTAATGTCTCAGCAAGCTCCCGAGGAGGAAGAAGCAGCAAAAAAAGAGGAGGAGCTTGCAAGGCAGAACATACTTCGGCAGATACTCGAGCCCGAGGCGAGAGAGCGTCTTGCAAACTTGAAGCTTGGAAGACCGGACCTTGCGCAAGTTGTTGAAAATCAGCTCATACTTCTTGCTCAAAGTGGGAGAATTTATAAGAAGATAAGTGATGCCGAGCTTAAAGAGATATTAAGGAGGCTTACATCTCAGAAGAGAGAGATAAAAATAGTGAGGCGATAAAGATGTCAAGAAATAAGCATGTAGCAAGGAAATATCGTTTGCTAAGGAAGGTTAATGGAAATAGGCGTGTGCCTGCGTGGGTTGTTATGCGCACACAGAGGAAATTTGAGACGCACCCGCATAGGCGAAACTGGCGCAGAAGCAAGCTAAAGGTGTGAGGTGTTATAAATGGCAGAGAAAGAGATGATATACAACATTCCGCTCAGGGAAGTAAAGGGCATATCTAGAAGCAGACGGGCAAATTACGCTGTAAAATTAGTGCGACATTTTGTGGCTAGGCATATGAAAGTCTCGGAAGAAAATGTATGGATTGACAACAGAGTAAACGAAGAGATATGGAAAAGAGGTATTGAAAAGCCGCCTAGCAAAATTACCGTGAAAGCCATAAAGTTTGAAGAAGAGGAGAGCGTTGAGGTGCTCATGCCTGAGTAATAATGATATCTAAATTTTCAATTTTTGGAAGTCCGTTTATCGGTGTGTATATTGCCGCGAATAATAACCTCGCTATTGTACCCCGCGGGTTTGATGAGTGGCACCGTGAGAAAATAAAAAAGGTACTCAATGTGGAGCTATACGAGACTTCTCTTGGAGGTAGCAATCTAATAGGTAGCCTTGCGGTGATGAACTCAAATGGTGCGTTAATAACCAATTTTGCCAGTGAATCTGACGTGCAGTTTTTAATGGATAAGATGAATGTGCTATTTGTGGAAGATAAGATAAATGCGGTGGGTAATGATGTACTTGCGAATGATAAAGCAGCGTTAGTGCATATTGATTTTGATAGTGCTACGCTCAAGCTCATTGAAGATGTGCTTGATGTAGAAGTTGTAAAGGGAGAGATAGGTGGCATAAAAACTGTGGGCTCTGCTGCAGTAGTTACAAATAAGGGCATGCTTGTGCACCCTGAAACTGATGATTCTGAGCTTGAATTCTTAAAGGGGCTATTTGGCGTGCCCGTGTACATTACAACTGCAAATTACGGAAGCAAGTATCTAGGTGCATCTCTAGTTGCAAATGATTATGGTGCGGTTGTGGGAGAGAGCACAAGCACTGTGGAAATTGACCGCATCGAAAATGGATTAGATATCATAAGTTAGAGTGAGAAAACCCAAACTCGCATATTATTTGGCAGCTCTCTTCTCTGCAAATCTATTGAATTGCCTACGTGGCATACTTTTTCCTTAGGAAATAGCCTTAAAAAGCTCTCTACTGGGGCCAGAGATAAGCTTAGCCCTGGGAGAGAATAGTGCATTGGAATCACAACTTTGGGATTAATGCGCAAAGCGTTTTGATAAGCTTCTTTTGCGTCGATGGTGTATGTGCCTCCAACAGGAGTCATAAGTATGTCTACTTCTCCAATATCATTTATTTGTGAGTCTGATAATATATGTCCGAGGTCCCCAAGATGGAGTATGGTAAAGCCGTCCATTGTTACCTTGAACATGGTTATTTTTCCTCTTCTCGCACCATTTTCTTTATCGTGATACGCAGGGTAGCCCTGAACTCTAATACTTCCTATTTTATAATCTCCGGGTGCATCGATAACTTTGAAGTCTCCAGATATGACCCGCGTAGCATTATGATCAAAATGGTTGTGGGTTACAAGTACTATATCTGCCTTAGCTCTCGGCGTTTTTAGCCCAATTGACCTGCCATCATGCGGGTCTATAACAAGACTAATGGAATCAAAAAATTGAAAACAAGAGTGGCCGTGCCACTTTATAATCATATGGACTCACCTTTCTCTGCCGCGGTAATATACTTCCCCGCCTGCTAAAATTAGCAAGGTGCCAGTTATAGCCACCACTGACGAAGGGGGATTACTTATTATTCTCCACCCTTCCCAGCGAAGGTAGAATGCTAGTCCATATATTATTAGCCCAATAATGATTAAGCCACCCGCAGCATATTTAAAACCACTTCCCTTTATTGCCTGCTCTGGCCTTGCTTTCTTTGTGGTGACTGCCGCAGGCTTTGTTTCCTTTTTCTTTACTTCCTTCTTTGGCTCTTTCTTTTCTTCTTTTTTCACTTCTTTGGCTCTCTCTTCTTTAGGCGCTTTTTCTTTTGCTTGCTTCTTGGTGGTTTCTTCTTTTTTCTGGGGTGCTTTCTTTGTTGCATTCTTTGCTGCTCCTGCTGCCGCTCCCGCCGCTGCTCCTACTGCGGCAGCTGTTGCTACTTTCTTTTTTGTCTCTTTTCTCTCTGGTTGTTTTGGTGCTTTTTTAGGTGCCTCTTTCTTCTCTGGAGCCTTCTCTTGTTGTTTGGGCGCTGCTTTTGGAGCTTCCGCTTCTTTCTTTTCGGTTACATTTTGCGCAGCTTCTGCTCCTGCTGCACCTCCTGCTCTTTTCTCTATCTCTTCTAGCTCTTTTGTTACATCGGCGCTGCTCTCTGGTTTTTTCTGCTTTTCTTTAGTATCTACTTCTTCCACCAGCTTCGAAATTTCTTCCAATTCTTCTATGATATCGTCTTCAGGCATAGTACTCCCCGAAATTATAATGTAGTACACCCATATAACTTTTTTCATGGACATTTACGAGCCTGCTGAAGATACGCTTTTGCTTTTAGACAATATTCGTTGCGGTAAACGGGTCCTTGAAATGGGTTCAGGAAGTGGTATAATAGCTATACATTGCGCAAAACAGGGAAGTGAGGTAGTGGCGGTGGATATTGATGAAGATAGTGTAAATTACATTATGAAAAACGCAAAGCGAGAGCGTGTTAATATTAAGGTTATACGCTCAGATTTATTTGAAAAAGTAGAGGGTAAGTTTGACACAATTATTTTTAATCCGCCTTACCTGCCCGGAGAGCCCGAAGATTTAAAAGATATGCAGTGGGCTGGTGGTGGCGAGCATGGCGACCACACAATATTTAGATTTTTGGAGCACGCAGGCGAGTACTTAGAGGATAATGGTGAGATTTATATTGTGTTATCTTCTTTTAATCGCATAGAGCTTCTTAATAAATATCATTTTAAATTCAAGCAAATTGCAAAAATGAAGCTATCTTTTCATGAGATATATGTGTATCTTCTGAAAAAAGCGTAAGTTATATATCTAAGGTGAGTATTCGGCGCTCTATGAAGCTTTGGATATATGTTACAGTGCTCCTTCTGATAATGGTGGGGGTATCGGTGGGCATATATGAGTACACTGTATCTTCGAGCTCAAGCGGTAAAAGTGTCCCCGTAGTTCATGTTGGGGATAAGATATCTGTTCGCTATTATGGATACATTTATTATGGGGGAGAGCGTCGGGTATTTGACACAAACATAGAAAAAGTTGCTAATGACAATGCGACCTATCCTAAAACAGTCTCATATAAGTGGTCTGGCAGATTTGAGCCGCTTACATTCACCGTGGGCTCTGGCTCAATGATTAAAGGGTTTGACGAGGGAGTTAGAGGTATGAAATTAAATGAAACAAAGACAATAGTCGTACCTCCTGACAAGGGCTATCCTTTTTCGTGGGCAAAGGTCTCTAATGAGTCGTACCATCAGACTGCCCCTGCTATAGAGAATATGACCATTGACCAGTTTTACAAGAGATTTTCGCATAGCAATCCATCAATTAACTCAGTGTACCGCGACAAGATGTATGGCTGGAACGCTCTTGTGCTTTATGTAAATCCATCTAAGAACATAGTTACTATTCAAAATAATCCCGATGTGGATGCGGATTATATGCCTTTATCATCTTCGTCGCTGGTTGTGCATGTGGATAGCATAAGCAATGGGGTGATACGCTTCCATTACATAATAAAAAGCGTGCCGATATTGCTGCCAAGTGGAGGAATAATAGATGCAGTGTACAAGGACCATTTTCAGATAGATTTCAATCAGGAAGTTGCAGGAAAGACCCTTTATTTTGTGGTCACTGTAGTGAACATTGAATCTTCTCAACAAACTCCTTAAAATTTTTTATAGCTTGGCATTTTCTTTTAGGATAGCTCAGAATCTTTGAGTGTATTACTATTGCATCTCCTGAGCTGGTGAATGCTATGCGCTCTAAATATGCCTCTTGCTTATCCAATCGCAAGTATAAGTTTCCATTATTGTCAATTATGTTTTCAAGCTCGTGCATAATTTCGTCAACTACGCCTAGCTCCAACATTCTGCGCCAAAAATTTTCAATGAGTTTTGAGTTTTTCAGTGTAAGCTGGAGCACTATAATCTCATTGCCGTGATACCCTTTTGTCTTATTTACTGTGAAATCACGGTGTCCAGATATGTATTCTAAAGCTTTCATTACTTTATCTAGCTCTTCAGTGGCATGTGATATGCAACGAATGCTCACGCTGTCTATAACCTTTTTCATAAAAATTAATTAGAGGTTTGCCCTCCGAGAGGGCCTGACTTTTTCTGCACCCATGCCTTTGTTTCTCAACCCGCGACCTTTCTTGCCGGCACTTGTAAGCCCTCTAAATGCCCTGCCATGATGCTTTCCATTTGCAATCCAGTTACTCTTCGGGTCTTTGAGAATAGCAGGGTGATGCGGGTCAACTAAAATCACTTCATAGTACTTGTGCTTTCCATCTTCACCCACATAGTATGAGTTTAAAACTTCCAAGTTAGGATATTTTTTAGATACGCGCTCTTCTGCTATACGCTGAATGCTCTTTCGCATAGGTATCCTTAGCATTCCTTTCCTTTTTGGTCTTCTGCCACCTTTGATTCTATGTCTCTGAAGGCTTCCTCTACGCACTCTTACTCTAGCAACAACATAACCCTGCTTTGCTTTGTAGCCCAATTCACGCGCGCGATCAATCCTTGTGGGCCTTTCAACTCTCGCTATCGCTGGCCCTTTTCTCCATTCAATCATTCGCGCCCACTGTATCTCTCTTACGTATGTTTTGTCTTTTTCTTTCCATGAGTTTTTCACATATCCGTACATGTTTTTTGCCTTCTTTTCAGGAAGTTTGTACATTCTATATACCTCCTGGGGATTCTCCAGTATGGGACATCTCCCCTTGCTCATTGAGAAGAGCATGCTATATATATACCCTTCGTTATTTCTTTTGTTGATTAATCATTATTTTATCATGGGTTTAATTCATATGTTCACTCGCACCGAGCTTATACTTACCTTTACCACCGCTAAATATAAATACCCAAACGGCATATTTTTAATGGTGAAGGTAGGATTGATGCTTGAAGATAAACGGCTTGAATACAGGATAATCACAATTTTTAAAGAGAGGGAGATACCCTTCATAATTATAAATGATACCATACATCATAATGGCCCTGTTATATCAGATGTGCATCGTGATTTTGAAGCGATATATGTGCACAATGAGGAGCAGGCGGCTAGGCGGGTAATCTCATATTTTTATAACAAAGAGCGGTTTTGCAGGATAATTGTTGGTGTGGACCCCGGCCCTAATCCGGGCTTGGCGGTAGTAGGAGATGGGCATGTGCTCGAAAAAATGCATCTTAATGATGTTTTAGATGTTAGAGCTGCCGTGGATAACATAAGTAGTGATTATGCACCAATGCGGTTAACTGTGCGTGTTGGTAACGGGGATATTGTAAATAGAAATCGCATTGTTAATTCGCTTGTGGATACTTACGAGGTAGAGCTCGTTGATGAAAAGAACACCACTACGACAATAACGAATAGAGATGTTGAAGCTGCAAAAAATATAGCATTTACGCGAGGAACACCTGTGCGCGGGAAGTTGAACACGGTGATTCGAGAGGGCTATATTAGAGATATTCAGAGAAAAAGTAGGATTGAAAGCAATGGCTTGGTTACAATAAGCAGGGCTCTTGCTAAGAAGGTTGCTGCGGGTGAGCTTAGCCTAAAGCAAGCGATAGAACTTACGAGGGAGTAGTTATGGATAGAGATAAGGCAATTGAAAAGATTGATGATCTTGCGAATGTAGTTATAACGCAAATACCCGCGAAGATAGTTATTAATGGAGTGGAGTATCCTATTAAGGAGGACATAACAAGCGGCAATAGAGAAGCAATGCTCGTAAAATATAGTGCCTTATATAAAGAGTATCGTGAGCGCATAGCTGCTATGGAAGATGTGCCTGAAAGCATGATAAAAACCGCATTGATTCTTCGGAGGGCGATTATATTCCTCAAAGATTTTAGAGATGGTGGTGATATCGAAGATAAGAAGAGATGGTTAGATTATGTTAAAAAGGTGGGTGTATGAGCGTAGCAGTGGTCTATAATCCCACGCATGTGTATCATAACATGAAGGGAAGCCCCGAATCGCCAGAGCGCATATCCGATATTTACAAATATTTAAAGAGCACCATGGGTGCGCAATTATCTTTTATTGAGGTGCGTGAGCCCGTGAGTATGGATGAGGTCTTAAATGTGCATACCCCTCAGTATTTGGAGTTCCTTGAGCGAATGTCCATGCGCGGCCCCACGTATCTTGGAGATAGCACTTATCTGAATAACTATTCGTACATGGCTGCTTTGATAGCTGCTGAAGCTAGCATAGTCGCTGCTGATAATGTACTTGATGCAGAGCACGATTATTCATACGCTTTAATAAGGCCACCGGGGCATCATGCTAGCTCGGATATGTACGGTGGTTACTGTCTTCTAAATAACGCAGCTATAGTAGCAAAGCATGTTATGGAGCGTGGATTAAGAAAAATTGCAATAATTGACTGGGACGCCCATGCTGCAAATGGCACAATGAAGATCTTTTACTCTTCCTCGGAGGTGCTTCTCATATCGCTTCATAGAGACCCTTCCGATTTTTACCCGCATGAAGGATTTATACATCAAATTGGCAGAGGCTCTGGCACGGGCTTTACGGTAAATATTCCAATGCCCAAGGGTGCAGGTGACCCTGAATACAAACTAGTTTTTGATGATATAATAGACCCAATAATCCGTGACTTTAACCCTGATTTCATAATTGGTGAGAACGGATTTGATGCCCACAGCGCAGATGCGAATATTGGACTAAAATTATCTGAGCGAGGTTACGTAAATATTCTAAAGAAAATTAAATCATATGGCAAGCTTTTTACGATGATACAAGAGGGTGGATATAATAAAAAAAATAGGTACAGAGATAGAAAAAATACAAATTTTAAATTTGGAAGAGGTCTAAAAAAAGAAAAAGCTGAAAAAATAATTTTACCTAAAGATACAGTTAGAGGTAAATACTCTCAAATGCAAGGAAAAGATTTTGGTTTTGTAGATGTAGAATGAGAAGAAAAAGGATACTTTGTAATTGATAGAAATAGAAATGGGGCTTTTGATTGAGATGAAGTAATTGCAGAACTTAAAACTTATAATGGAAAACCAGAAGCTGTTATATTAGAAGTTGTAACTAGATCTGTTAGAACAGTTGTTTGAGAGTTTCAATATTCAAAGAAAAAATCTTCAAGTTGAGATGAATTTGGTTTTGTTGTTCCTAAATCAGGAGGTTTTAAATCAGATATTTTCATTTCAGGAGATAATTTTAATGGTGCAAAAAATAAAGATATTGTTTGAGTTGAAATTACTAGTT
>JALULR010000100.1 GCA_027056155.1 DHVE2 group archaeon | reverse complement strand
CAATATACGTGCTATAAAAATTAAAAAAATCAGAGGAATTCATCCTCGGATACGGGCATCATTGTGAACCCGGAAATGACCTTCGGGTAAAAGTCCGTGGTTTTCTGCGGCATGCGCTCTAAATTCTTCGCCACCTCTAGCACTTTCTCCGGAGGCGTGGGATTCATTAGGAACGCGACCTTCGCCTCTCCTTTGTCCACTCTTGCAATCGCATCTTCTATCCACCTCTCGTAAGCGATGTCTTCATCTATCTTCGGGTTCTCTACGCCCATGCTCCTCAGAATCACTTCTCTCAGAACCACCGCGTCGAGGGATTTGTACTCATCGCTCCATTCTCCGCGAATCATATCTGAAACGTCCCTGAACCTGCGGAGCCCGTACGCTTTGCCGTCTTGGTACATCACAAAAGAATTTGTGTCTTTGTTCTCATTCAACCATCTTTCCGCCTCTTCCTTTTCGATTTCCTCCACGCTGAAGTATTTCTTCAGTTTTTCAAACACATCGCTTGGCATCTTTTTCTTCAGCAGGAGGCGATGGGTCGGAAGCACAATTAGCCCGGGATCATCGAGGGGAACCATGTACGTCATGCGGTAATTGAAAGCGTTGTTCTCTTTCCACTCCTTGTGATTTTTTCTCATCTCATCACGGAAGAACACAGCCGTTTCATAGCGGTGATGCCCGTCCGCTATAACGACTTGCTTATCCTTGAGCACTTCTTGAATAATTTTTATCTTCTCCTCATCCTCTACTTTGAACAGTCTGGTTATCGTCCCGAGCTCATCAGTGCCATAAAAATCCGGCTCTCCTTTGACCACTTCGTCGATTATTTCGCGAACTCTTCCATCATCTTTGAAAAGAACGAATCCCGCTTCAAGATTGGTTTTTGTCGCTCTAAGCATGTTCAATCTATCCTCTTTTGGGCCTTTGTGTGTCTTCTCATGCGGCAAAACGACGCGCTCCTCGAACGGGTGCAGGCGCATTGCGGCGATGAATCCCCTGCGGGTGTATTTCTTCCCGCGGAGCTCGAACTCCTGAGTGTAAATATAAATACCCGGATTTTCATCTCTTTTTAAAATGCCTTTATCTTTCCACTCTTTCAATCTTTTCGCTGCGATTTCGTACCTGTTCTCTTCCTTCGGGAGAATTAGCTTCACAAAGTTGTACTCGCTTTTCTTGTAATACGAGTCCTGCAGCTTCCCGTCGATTTTATCGTATGGCTGCGTGATTACTGGAGTAAGGTCATTGCCTAACTTTTCCTCGCTATACATCAGCGCCTTGAACGGTCTAATTTCTACCATATCTAATCACCACCGCCCTCATGTGTTTGGATTTATTAAATTATCTCATCTCAGAAAATTTGCAGTTATGCTGCTGCCATTTGTATCGTGCTCATTGTTTGTGGAGTATATTAAATATGCGGCTCTGCTCATATTTTTCCACTATTTTCTCTATTATGCTCATTATCGGATTGCGCGCTATGTATAGGGTGAGCACCACGATAAGCGCAATTAATACGCCGCCAAGTATGTCAAGTGGAAAATGCACTCCACAGAACACTCTCGAGAATCCAACTATCGCTGCAAGTATTGTAAACACTGTACCGACGCGGTATTTTTTAAAGAATAAAAAAGGCAGTGCAAAGCTGAACATGGCCGTTGTATGGCTACTTGGAAACGAGTTATCTGGTGCGTGGGAAATTAGCTGCGTGCCCAGACCCAGCACGAACGGGCGCGGGTGGTAATAAATTAGCCCAATTACTGCAGATATGCTCAATCCTACGAGCACGGTGAGTAAGATAAATAGCGCAAGTTGTTTATCCTCTTTTTTCCTGAACCAGAGATACAGGAGAAATAATGGTATGAGATAAATCACATACTTTGCAAAGAATATCATTAGGGCATCGAGATACGGATTTTGCCCAGCTAGGGAGTTTATAGCGACAAACCCATGTATATTAGCAGTTTCAAGAGTCACCATGCGGGTAATATTCTCCGTTTATTTATTGCTTTTCAAAGAGCTTGGAACTATTTTGCAATTTTCATCTCTAAAAATCACAAATTTAAATCAAAAGGTATATTTGAATAATTTAGTTTAAATATCAATCCCCCTCTTTACATATCTGTGAGGTGATATATTATGAGTGGTGCAAGTGCATATAAGAGAATAACGCCTTTGGTGAGCACTGTTGGCTTTTCATTTAAATATTTTAAAAACCCATGGTCTCTTGTGTCAGTGTTTCTTAATAAACCTGCAAAGCGAGTGAAGAGTGGGATTGGGAAGTATGTGCAGGAATCTGGTGTCAGTGTTTCTTAATAAACCTGCAAAGCTCAAGTACAAGTACGAGCATTCCAAAGAGATTGTTTTGCATGAGAAGTCAGAGTTATGGATTCTTCGCAATTTGTCATATTTTGGCTGGAATATTGAGCGAGTTACTGAAGGTATAGTGTATGTTAAAAAAGGAGATATAACGATAGGTGCAACTCCTAGGCAGTTAAGTGTCCTGTTAGAGCCGCTTGAAGATGAGTACAAAGTATTTGACTACACAAATAAGGTAGTCTTAGATGTGGGTGGATTTATAGGCTACTCGGCAGTATTATTCTCGCGATGGGGCGCTAAGCGGGTGATAATTTACGAAGTGCAAAAAGATAACATTTCTATAATAAATAATAATCTTGCGCTTAATCAAGTAAATGGCACGGAGCATAATATTGCGGTGGCGGACAATGACGGAGAGCTAACTCTAAATTATCAAGAAGAGGGCAGGACTAATTTTGGACTTTTTGGAGAGCATGAGTTTGTAGTAAAGGCTAGAGCTGCTTCTAAGGT
>JALULR010000099.1 GCA_027056155.1 DHVE2 group archaeon | reverse complement strand
TTGCACATCTTCTGGCAAGTACTCTGTTTCTCCAATTATGCGAATACGCATGCCGTATTTATGGGTCCGCTCGTCGTCAGCTGCGCGCCTTAGGCTATCTACAAACAGACGCATTAGGTGCTCAACCTCTTCGCTGCTTCGCATAAAATTCTCTGTGGAGAAGGCATACACGGTAACTATTTTTATCCCGAGCTCTCTGCACCATTCTAGCACCTCTTCAAGTTTTTTGCGACCCATGTCATGCCCAAATAGATTATCTAATTTCATCTCTGAGGCAAACCTGCGGTTTCCGTCCATGATTATGCCAATGTGACGTGGAATCTTACCTTTTTTTACTATGTCCATAAGCTTTTTTTCGTAAGCCTTGTACGCCGTATCAGCGATGCTCTTTGTGAAACCGTCCATTGCAATAACATCATTGTTGTGTATTATTTATGTGTTTCTGAGAAATAAAGAGAGAAATTATCTCCTTTTTCTACGAATAATTATCGCTGCAGGGATAATGAGAATGAATAGAAGCGGATTTAGCTCAGGCACAGTGGTAGAATCCACTGCAGAATCGGCGCAGGTTGAATGCACATCGGTGATATTCACATACGTGCTGGCGTTTTTGCCGCTCATCTCAATCTTAAGCACTATTCTCACGCTCTGGTGCCTGCTCAGAGTGAAGTCGGGCTCATTGTTGTTGTCTGTATCGTAGCCTGATGCGATGGTGTTCCATCCTGTGCCTGTGTTGCTTGTGGCAATCTCCTGCAATGTGCCGGAGTTATCCACGTAAAGCGTGATTTTCACCGTCTGGTTAGATTTTATAGCAATGTTAATTATGTCCCTTCCGCTGCCATTGTTCCAGATTGTGTGATTGTACCATACCACTGTGCCAATGCTGGAATTGGTATGAGGGCTTATGGATATATTGCAATTCACGTTGAATATTATCCAGTTTGTGCTAACCACGCCATTGCCTTCTGTAGCCTCCACAGTAACGTTGTATGAGCCTACATATGCATCATCTGGCAGGTGATATGTAGAGTTGTAATAATACCATGTATGCGACCAGCCCCCGCTGTAATTCTTGTAGTCTAGATACATCTGCACTCTTGAGCCAGAGGGATAAGTAATATACGCTTTCACACTGGTAATATCCCACGAGCCAAACGGCTCAAGCACGGTGGCGTTGATTGCTATCGTGTCTCCAGCGGTATAGTTCTCCTGCTCCACCGCCGTACCTGAAGTTACGTTGAACAGGCGTATGCCTGCCACATAAATGTACGAGGTAGTGTTGAAATCTATCCGCGATGGATATGTTGAGGAGTTGTAGAAAACACGCCCCTCTTTCACATTCCCATTTGTATCGTTTGCAGAGAACATAAGATGTATGGTATAGCCAGCAGGTACTAAGCTCACTAGTGGATTGACTTGCACTATTATCTTGGTCTGGCTGGGATTGTTAGGATATTGATTAGGGGGCGGGTCATTTTGTGATATTTTGAATGCTCCATACCCAACCGTTATATTATGTGTCTTGTTGGTCGCATAAAGCGTAATATTACCTCCATCTGCCGTGGGTTCTTTTGTTGCGTAGAGTATTACAGATATCTGCCCTGCAAGTACCAAATCATTGGCAAGACGTGGCTGCTCCGCCCAAATTATGTTGTTAACACCATTCTTTGGGTCAGTTTGGTCCTGTGCGTCCTGTGTACCCTCTTTTGGATAGAGATAAAGCTCTGTGCCGGATTTTCTGAGATATAATGTTTTTTTCTGCACATCGCGATATATAGCGCTGTCGCTTAAAGAGTACGATGCATTTCCGCTGAACGAGCTCATCGTGAAATTAACAAAAGTGGTGGTATGCGTCGGTGAGAGTGATACATTCTCCTGCACAATTACTCTCGCGTTACGCCCGTAGTCTAGTGCGATGTCTGGGTTTCCATCGTTGTCATTATCGTAACCGCTCCTGATATAATCCCATTTTTTATCCGAGCTCTTATAAATAGCAAAAAGCACATCGCCATAATCAACCACATTATCCCAGTTTTTATCCCAGTAGAAGTTTACATTGTACTCTGGAATATCAGAGGAAGATATTTTGAAATTGTATATGTCATCGCCGTTGCCGGTATTGTGCATATAATGCCGATATATCGCCGGGAACGTGCCAGATGGTACAAAAATCCACCTTGACCACTGCCTGTTTAGATTGCTGTTTACCCAGAACGCAGCGCTATTATCACTCACCGAAAATCCCTCCTTGTCCGTGGCCGTTATGGTTATGGGATATTCACCCACATAGGCATGGCCATCGCTGCGAAGGAGCTGGAAGTATATATATAACATAAATTCCCCTTTCTTCCAGTTATTATCTCCTATGTTCATAAGGACATTTGAGAGGTAGGAATATCCGAGCGGTCCCGTGCATGTTGCATTGGTGTACCTTGAAATGTGGGGTGTACCCAGTGGGTCTCTAACAATTGCATAAATTCCAACATAATCGCCCTTGGTAAAATTGCTCTGGTATGCACCACCGGAGTTTGTTGTCCAGACATCGGTTATACGAATAGTGGTATTGGTCGTAATATATAATGCAGATGGAGTGGAAGTGGAATTATAGTATATATATAGATTATCGTTAGAGTCAGACACACTCTCACTATAGTCAATTTTTAAAAGTAAATGCCACATATAGTGCACTACGGAGCTATTCACGTTTGAAAGGTGGATTCTAACTTCATGTGTGTTTTTATCATTCTGGGTAACGAGCACGTCTCCACTGTACATTAGCAGTCTATTCTCATTGGAGCTTACGTTCATCTCGTATAAAGATACATTTGCAGG
>JALULR010000098.1 GCA_027056155.1 DHVE2 group archaeon | reverse complement strand
ATCCACCTATGATCGCTTGCGCAAAGACGGTAAAGATGTAGAGGTAGCCATATTAACTGGCCATGAGAATGTGGGCATGAAAAGCGATGAGATAATAACCAAACAGATAGAAAAAGTGATAAAAGAAGTTACTCCAGATGACATCGTTTTTGTAAGTGATGGCAGTGAGGACGAGTTTATAATGCCCATAATCACATCTAGAAAGCCTATCAAGCATCTTCGGAGGGTAATAGTAAGGCAATCAAAGAGCATTGAGAGTACATATTACATAATTATGAAAGCGCTCAAAGACAAGAAAATGACTCGGCGAATTTTGATGCCCATTGCGCTTATATTTTTAGCTTATGCTTTAGCGTCCATAATAATATTGTCTATTAAATTAAGTGACCCAAGCTGGAATCTCATAGACCCGGGCACTTTTGCGCTTACTATCATCACATTAACGCTTGGATTTTACTTTTTAGAGCGTGCGTACAATGTTGGGTACAAGCTCAAAAAAGCTATACAGTACTCAAAAGAGGCTATGACCGAGGCAAAAATTACCGTATTTGCAGATGTACTTGCTCTAATTTTGTTACTTGCAGGGTTGAGCTTTGCATGGGACGATATAAAAACCAGCACAAACATAATCACACAGATTATATTATTCCTGCACACATTCGTGCTGTGGTTCGTATTTGCAGTATTGGTTAGAGAGGGTGGCAAAACATTTGATATATGGGTGCATCGCGGAGAATACAACAAAAAGTTTTGGATTGGCTTTTTATCTACTTTGTCGCTAGGTATAATCACATATGCTCTTTTAGATTATATTTTGTTGCTCATGCACGCAATAAGCACAACCTCGTTGATACCCATCACAATCATGGTGCTGAGCGGCATATTTATCGCTACTATAGCCACATTTTTGCATCGCCGGATAAGAGGTGTGGAAGTTGAAGATGGAGCAGTGGATTCCGATATACCGCCAGATTGAAGAAGAGTTCTCTTTTTCAAGAGAGCGTGAAATCAAAGCTCGAAATTTAATATCGAAGTTAATAGGCACTAATTTCCTGAGCGTTGAAGCTCTTAAAGAAATAATAGGCACGAAAGTATATGTGGTTGGAGATTCGCCCAATCTTGAAAGAGAAATTGAGCTAATATCAGAGCCATGGCCAGTTATTGCGGCAGATAACGCGGCAGTAGTATTGCGAGAGCATGGCATTAAGGCGGATATAATTATCACAGACCTTGACGGTGATTTGCCAAATCTTCTAAAACTCGATGCGGTGTTTGGAGTGCATGCTCATGGGGACAATATAGAGAGATTGCCTAACGTTAAAAAACTGAAAGATAGATTTGCCACCACGCAAATTGAGCCGCTCTGGAACGTTTATAATTTTGGTGGCTTTACTGACGGAGATCGAGCGGTGCATATAGCAGCGCATTTTGGAGCCGAAATACATATAGTTGGGTTCGACTTTGAGAACCCGAAGCCCAAGCTCGGAAAGAGCAAGGAAATTAAAAGAAAAAAACTAGCATGGGCTCAAAAGCTAATATCGATGCTTGAGGCGCAGGGCTCGAAGCTCGTTTGGGAAAGTTTAAAATGAATAGTTGCGATTAATCACCGTGGATACCATACTCAGTCCTCAGTTTGCGATGATTCTAAGCGCATTGCTAGTTATCTACATAGGCATAGTTGTGGAGAAATACTATGTATCGTGGTCTAGCGTATATACTAACACACTGAGCTTTGTAGTTATGCTGGGTACAATAGCAATGAGCGACTATGTGTTTTTACTGCTTCTTGCTTACACAATCATGGGCTATGCAGCTGTAAAGTTGCGATTACGGCGCATATTTCCACTATTTGGGTGCAAAACTTACGGCTCGCTCGTTTTGGTGCTCACTCTTGGCTCTGAAGGCTTGTTATTCGGGCTATATAATGTGATTACCGTGCTTGTATCGTGGGCAGTTGTAGCGTTAGTTGTGCATTTAATCGGGTACAAGTATGTGAAGTACAGCAGGAGGAAAAAAGCATGGTTAAAAAGACACTAAACGAGTATAAATGGAGGCCAGATACTGATTTCTCCCTTATTGAAGTCGAGTATATTGACCGCCTTAGCCCAAAAGGTATAGCTGTGCTTCACGGCTCGGAAATTAAGGACATGGGTGACAAATTTATATTTACCGTTGATGGCATGATTCCGTATCATCGCGTAATTAGGATACTATACGATGGAAAGGTCATCTGGGAGCGGGTTCATGGGCATGAGGGTCGTACTCGTAAACGTATATGAATAGCATGGCAGAGTATATGCCCACAAACAACCCGGTAAGTATGCGCATAAAATTCGTGCTTTCATAGGGAGTAAGAAGCTGGATAAAGCCATCTAAGCCAAGGGGAATTATAGTGAGGAAATAGAATCCAAAGCCCACGCGCACTTTGAATAGTGCTGCAATTAAAAACCCTATGCCCAGACCTAAGAATATGCCGGTGCATCGAGCGCAGTATGGCATTTGATTGCCCATTATGAAAAATGAGCGGTTTGAGTGCTGATGGCACATGTAATCGCCAGAGATATACACTGCATGCGCGAGAGGATTTTTTATGTGCTCGTCTATATACGGGGTATTGTCTGGTACGCTTACCTTCCCATTGTTGCCAAGATAAATTGTGCCCGGTGGCTCTAGCATAGGAGCTATGAAAAGAAGCATTGCCCATGTAAATGCAATTACGAAGGGTATGTAAATTTTCCAATTTTGCTTGTTTCGCTTTTTTATGTCAATAGTCAGCTCATTTAATAACTGTTCCTTGGAAATTTGCATTATTAATCACCTTTTTAATGTTTTCAAGC
>JALULR010000097.1 GCA_027056155.1 DHVE2 group archaeon | reverse complement strand
ATCAACGATGAACATTATATCATTTTTCTTCGTTATTTCTTCCACTGCTTTGAAATACTCCTTGCGGAAATGATTGTCACCACCCTCACCCTGAATGGGCTCCATGATGAACGCGGCTATATCGTCCTGATGCTTGTCAATGGCTTCTTGTATCTCTTCCAAGCTCTTCTTCTCCATTTCTTTTACTTTCTCCAAATTCTCGCCCTCCAGAGGGAACGTGATTTTTGGATTGGTAACGCGAGGCCAGTCAAACTTGGGGAAATACTTTATTTTATTCGGATCGAAGGTGTTTGTCAAGGCTAGCGTGTATCCCGAGCGTCCGTGAAACGCTTCTTTGAGATGTATTACTTTGTACCCTTTCTCGCCTTTTCCCGCGGCCAAATTCTTTCTCACCTTCCAATCGAAGGCGGTTTTCAAGGCATTCTCCACCGCTAGCGCTCCGCCGGAAACAAAGAAGAAATATCTGAAATAAGAGGGCGTGGCGTACTTGGAAAGTGTGTCCACGAATTCCGCATACTCCACTGTGTATATATCACTATTTGTAATCTTGTTTATGGCAGTCCTCTGCAACTTCTTCAAAAATTCTGGGTCGAACATGCCCGGGTGATTCATTCCCAACGCGCTCGTGGCAAAGAACCCGAAGAAATCAAGGAAATATTTGCTGTGTCTTGCATCGTACAACCACATACCATGGCTCTTGTCAATGTCTAGCACCATATCGAGGCCGTCTGTCAGAATACGCTCTCCTAAAACTTTATGTACTTCCTTTGGCGATATCATAATGGGGCATGGAACTCGCTCATATATATCTTTCTAACACCCTTCGCACAGCTTTTCAATCTCTTCTGCAAGGTCATTTAAACCCATTTTCAAGTACATATTTTTTGCTTTTTTTAGGTACTCCATTCCACGCATCTTGTTAATCTCCATTAGCACCTTCCCGTACTCGTAATACGAATCTGCGACGGACGAAACATATCCGCCATCGCGCATTAATTGTATAGCCTTTTTAAATTCTTCAATTCCTTCCTCCCCGCTCTTTTCCTTAAAAATTGCATAAAACAGATAATAATATCCTGCAACTTCCTTATCTCCATTCTCCTTTGATAGTCTTGCTAGCTCATTTAGGCAGTTTTTTGCCTCTTGGTACATAGGCGATAGAACGATGGTCTCGCATAGTGTTGTTAAATACTCTGGATACGCGTCCATATCATTTTTCATCTTTTCCACAATTTTAGCTTCGGATTTCAACTCTTTTAAGGCTTCTTCATACTTACCCATATCCGCCAAAATCCTTGCAATTCCAACAATACCCATCAAGTGCACTTTGATATAGTTATTTTTCTTTGCAATATCCAGAGCTTTCTTAATATGGCTCATTGCCTCATTGTACTTTCCCATCCTTTCCTTATACATGCCCAGCCAGATTTCCGCCGATGCCGCAGATTGGTAATCTTGGAGTTTATTATAAATGGTTATAGCCTTCTGGAAGTATTCAATGGATTTTTTGTAGTCTCCTAAGTCTGCATAGAGGCCTCCTAGATTATAGTATGATGTGGCTACGTTTCTCATGTCTCCTATCTTCACATGCAGCGCCATTGCTTTCTCAAGGTACTCTTTTACCATCTCTAAGTTCCCTACCGTATAATAAAGAATGCCTATGTTATTATAAGCAAATGCCATGCCCCGCAAATCACCCGCTTTTTTAGATAACTCATACAAACGATTGTATTTGTCAAGCGCTTCTTGCGGTCTGCCTAGCACATCATATATTACGCCGAGTATGTTGTATACCGCTATTAAAATTTGGTAATTTGCAATGCTCTTAGCGTACTCCATAGCCTTTTTTGCAAACTCGAGCCCCTCTCTGTATCGAGATTGGTGGAAGCGCAAGGTTGCTAGCTTTGTGTATGCTTCGGCAATCTCACTTTTATTGCCACTTTGCAAAGCGAATTTTAGGTATTGCTGGTAGTAATTATCCGCTTCACTAAATTTACCGAGCCGCACATTCAAAGAGCCTAGAGTTGCATTTATTCTCTCTTGTAGCATTTCATCTCCGAGTTCTCGAGCCTTATCTAAATTGCGCTTGGCATTTTCGTAGTCGCCTAGGTCCACTTGAAGCGTCGCTACTTTCCAGAGTATTTGTGCATTGCTCCTAATACGAAGGCACTCTCTAAAATCTTCTAATGCGTCTCTGTATCTTCCCGTGATTCTTTCCAGGTCTCCAGCCCGCTCTAGGAGTGCAAGCTTCTCTTCCTTCATATTGTATTTTTCTGCAATCTCAATGGCCATCTTGTAAAACTCAATGGCGTTCTCTAAAGCGTACATGTCCACCGATTTTTTGGCAGCATCTACTAAAAGTGTCACAGCCCTCTTATCTCTAGCTCTGTAAAGATGATATGCCGCTTTGAAAAGAGATCGCTCAAGGAAATACTCCCCAATTTGCCTGTGAAACTTTAAACGCAGGTCCGGAGCAGTGGTACTGTATATCTGACTCCATACCATGGCATTTTTAAACTGCACCTTTTGCCCGATAGTTAAGAAATCTTCATAGCCGCTGATATTTTTGACCCAATCGCTTCCGAGAACGCCGTCTATATCCTCGCGCTCAGATGTAAATCCAAATGCAGATATATATCTAAGTAGGTATAAAGTGTCATCATCTAGGGTGCTAAGCTGGTACTCTATGCTTTCTGCCACCGTATCGGGCATAAATTTTCCATCTTCAAACTTTGCAAGCTCTGTGATTAAAAGGGGATGCCCACCTGTGCGGTTATACAACTTCTCTGTATCACTTATGCCTAGCTCTTTCATTAATTTGGTGGCTTCTTCCTTTTTT
>JALULR010000096.1 GCA_027056155.1 DHVE2 group archaeon | reverse complement strand
AAATGGCACTGTGCATAATATTGCGGTGGCGGACAATGACGGAGAGCTAACTCTAAATTATCAAGAAGAGGGCAGGACTAATTTTGGACTTTTTGGAGAGCATGAGTTTGTAGTAAAGGCTAGAGCTGCTTCTAAGGTTCTCACTGATGATGTAGATATTGCAAAGTTTGATTGCGAAGGCTGCGAGTACTCTCTGCTTAGCGTGCCATGTGATATTATACGGCGCGTACCGGAATATGTTATTGAGTACCACCATGGCTTGGATAAACTACGAGAGAAATTTGAGAAGTGCGGGTTTAGAGTGCAAGAGCTCTGGAAATTGAATACACCGGGCAATATCGGTGGAATGAAGGCCGTAAAAGTGAAATAGTACGCCAATTTGCAATTTAAGAGAAAACTTAATTTTCAGTGGTGTCATGACCTTTGTATGGGAGAGATAGTAAGAGTCAAAGATGTAATGAGCCTAATAACCACGGACGCTTACACTGTCAATGAGAACGATAGCCTTGATAAAATCATAAGGGAGATGGTTAAAGACCCAAAGACGCAGAGTGTGTATGTTGTAAATGACAAAGAGGAGTTAGTGGGCATTATTACCCTAGACATCGCTTTGCAGTACTTATACAGTGAGTATATCCCGCCGCAGTATTTGGAGTTCAATATATCTGTTATGGAGGGCGCTAATACAGTGGCAAAAAATATCATGCTTCCGCCGGTGTATGTTAAAGAAAGCACACCAATTAGCGAGGCGTTTACCAAGATGTTTGAATACCATCTACATGAGATTCCCGTGGTTGATGAAAATATGAGGGTTATTGGAGATGTGCATGGTCTAGAGCTAATACAGCGAAAACTAAGCACAAACTAATTAGTTTTAATTTAAATTTTTCTTATTCTTGTTACCTTGCAAGAAGAGAAAGCATTTTAATACATTGCGGTATTCCAAAATTATGGAAGAATACAATGCAAAGGCCATTCAGATTTTGCAAGATGCAGAAGCTGTGCGAAAGCGCCCCGGCATGTATATCGGTAGCACCGACGAGCGGGGCCTGCATCATCTTGTGTATGAAGTTGTGGATAACTCTATTGATGAGGCACTTGCCGGGCATTGCCACAATATAACCGTGACACTTCACGAAGATGGTAGCGTGAGCGTGGAAGATGACGGGCGCGGCATACCTGTGGATATTCACCCAGACAAAGGAAAAAGCGCCCTTGAAATAGTGCTTACTGTTTTGCATGCTGGTGCGAAATTTGACAAAAAAGCGTATCGCATTACGGGAGGTTTGCATGGTGTGGGCATACATGTGGTAAATTTCCTATCAGAGTGGCTACGTGCGTATGTGCGGAGAGATGGGAAAGTGTATTTTCAATGGTATATACGAGGAAAGCCGCAAATGGACGTTACGGTAGTTGGCGATGCCGCGGTGGGCCCATTCAAATACGGAGATTTTGAGGAGGAGTTCAAGTACTCCCGTGGCACCTACATTCGATTTAAGCCAGATGCAGAAATATTTGAGACCACTACCATAAAATATGATACTATACGCAAAAAACTCCGGTACCTTGCATTTTTAAACAAAGGTGTACGCATCACTTTACTTGATAAGCGCAATGGAAACCAAGATGAGTTCTACTATGAAGGAGGCATAATTGAGTTTGTGCGGTACCTCAATGAGGGCTCTACTCTGCTCCATAGAGATGTGATATACGGCTACGATGAAAGCGAGGGCACCATAGTTGAGTTTGCGATGCAGTATAATGATAGCACTTCTGAGAACCTGCTTGCGTTTGTAAATACTATCAATACTATTGAAGGCGGCACGCATGTTGCCGGGTTTAGAAGCGCTTTAACGAAAGTTATTAACGATTTTGCCAAAGATAAAAAGATTTCGAAGGATATTACTTTGCAGGGCGAAGACGTGCGCGAGGGTTTAACGGCTGTGCTTCATGTAAGGCACCCTAACCCGCAGTTTGAAGGGCAGACAAAAGCAAAACTGGGAAATAGTGAAGTGAAGGGAATAGTGTTCTCGATTGTGACCAAGAGCCTCAAAAGGTATTTTGAAGAGCACCCAGACGTGGGCACGGTCATCGCAAGTAAGGCTATAGCCGCTGCAAGGGCGCGCATTGCTGCGAGAAAAGCGAGAGAGATTGCAAGGCGAAAGAGCTTTTTAGAGTCACTTGACCTGCCGGGCAAACTAGCAGATTGCTCTGAAGAGAATCCAGAGCGTGCGGAGCTATTCATTGTGGAAGGCGATTCTGCGGGGGGTAGTGCAAAGCAAGCCCGAGACAGGCATTTTCAGGCAATACTGCCTCTGCGCGGCAAAATATTGAATGTGGAAAAGGCGAGAATCGATAAGGTATTTAAAAATCAGGAGATTCGCGCTTTGATCTCTGCAATAGGTACAGGTGTGCGGGAAGATTTTGATTATTCTAAATTGCGCTATCATAAGATCATAATAATGACCGATGCCGATGTAGATGGCGCGCATATCCGCACTTTGCTCCTTACTTTCTTCTATCGTTATATGCCCGAACTCATTGAAAATGGGCACGTGTACATAGCGCAAGCGCCCCTTTATCGGATTCAGAAAGGCAAAGATGTGTACTATGTATATAGTGACGAAGAGAAAGAAAAGATGGTTAATGAGCTAAAAAATGTATCTGTGCAGAGATTTAAAGGTCTCGGAGAGATGAATCCGCAACAGCTCTGGGAGACTACTATGGAGCCGGAAAAAAGGAGATTGATACAGGTAACCATTGAAGACGCTGCTGAGGCAGACCGCCTGTTTTCCATATTGATGGGCGAAGCTGTGGAGCCTAGGAGGGATTTTATAATCCAGCACGCGAGGGAAGTTATGAATTTGGACATATAACAAAGCTATGCCACACGGTACCACTTTGCACCATCTTTAGTATCCTCTATTTTTATACCTAGCTCTTCCAAAGAATCCCTAATCTCATCTGCAATTTTATAGTTTTTCTCTTTTCTCATTAGCTCGCGCACATGTAGAAGAAGCTCTACAAGTCTCTCTTCGTTAGATATCTCGCTATGTGGAAGTATGGCAAATATCTCATCGATTTTCTCTAGAAACAACAGTGCCGATTTAGCTTCACTGCCACTCAGACTTCGCGCAAGCGCTATAAATTCTATGTAGTGGCGCATTGCCTCTCGCGTGTTAAAATCATCCGCCAGTGCTTGAAGAATCTTTGCTTCATACTCTTTGCACACTGGGCATGGCCCCGGTTTTTCATCTTTGAATGATAAGAGATGTGCGTAGCTCGCGCGTAGTTTTTCCATAATTATCATCGAATCCTGTAAATTCTTCTCAGAGAATTCAAATGGTTTTCTATAATGGGCATTTAGAAACATGATTCGTATTGCCTCGGGGGGATATTTCTTTAGAAGGTCTTTAACCAAAAACACGTTGCCCACCGATTTACTCATCTTCTCTTGCTCAAATTGCACCAAACCTATATGCATCCAATATTTAGAGAAAGTCTTGCCCGTGGCCGCCTCGCTTTGTGCAATCTCGTTTTCATGATGCGGGAAAATCAGGTCTGCTCCTCCGCCATGTATGTCTAGCGTCTCACCTATGTACCTCATGCTCATCGCACTGCATTCAATATGCCACCCGGGGCGCCCGGGGCCCCATGGGCTGGGCCATGACGGCTCACCCGGCTTGGCCGCCTTCCATAGTGCAAAATCCATTGGATTATCCTTTTTCTCGTTCACATCAACCCGTGCGCCAGCGAGCATGTCTTTGAGCTTTCTATGCGAGAGCTTGCCATATCCTTTAAATTTTTCAACCGAAAAATACACATCTCCATCTCTTACATATCCGTAGCCGTTAGCAATTATCTTCTCAATTAATTCTATTATTTCGCCAATGTGCCTTGTTGCTTTTGGAATCACATTCGCTCTGCGCACTCTGAGCATATCCATGTCTTTCAAGTAGGCTCTCGCGTAAAAATGCGCCATTTCAATGGGGTCTTCACCCCGCTCATTAGCTTTATTAATTACCTTATCATCGATATCGGTTATATTTGATACAAGCAGTACATCATACCCAACATACTCTAAAAATCGCCGAAATACATCAAATAAAATGGCAACTCGTGCATGTCCTATATGTGCGTAATCGTAAGTGGTGGGCCCGCATACATACATGCCCACACGGCCCTCATGCACGGGCTTAAACTCTTCTTTCGCGCCAGTCATTGTATTATATATGCGCAAAGCCATCATAATCTGACATGTGCCTGCGGTATAAAATAGTTGTAGGAACTCATAGACGGTAATAAAAAACAAAGAGGGTTTTAGATAAAGTGCTATCAAATTATCTCAGTCTAGCTCTCTTTCTTCTTTGATATGCGAAAAATCCCAGTATGGCTAGAGCAAAGAATAGGTAAGCTAAATTTGAGAACTCGGGCACCTCATTCCAGTTTGCAGTCTCGGTTGTTACGGCGCTAATGGTAAATGATGCAGGATTATCCGCTCCAGAGTAACTGCCCGTACCGCTGCCAGTCCATGATAGAAATTGGTATCTCTTACCGTTCTCATTAACTGTGCTATCCACTCTTATGGTTACAGTGCAGCCAGCATCGTACCACCCAGAGCCGGGAGCGCTGTAACTCTTATCCGCTCCAAAGTACTTACCCGAGGAATATCCGGTATCGTGCGCAGTATTAATAGTGAGATAAAACTGCTCGTAGTAATGCCCAGCGATGCTTCCACCTGTGCTTATTGTGCCGCTTGGCGGATTCTGCGATATCCACCTATGCCCGTTAGCGTCGTTGGAGAGATTTGACTCAGATGCATAAGAGTAGGAAGAGTCTCTATCTACATATACTTCCCAGTAATAATCATCGTTTGGATACACGTTGTACTGTGTGCCTAAACATGAGTAAGTAACCTTCACTCCGTTATCAGAGTGCATGGGCGTGTGCGCTCCTGAATTATCCGTTTGCGCGTAGAAATCTACAACATAACCAGCCCAGAAAACTATGGTATAGTTGCCGTAGTCTGTAGATGATGCGGGCAGCACGCGGCCGTACCAGAAACCGGCGGAATCCGTGCTTTGAAGCTTATAAATTACGTAATCTACCTGACCCGCGCCTCCAGAAGCACCAGTGGCTTTCAAATTGCCACCAGGATCGTACAATTGCACATTGAAATTTGCATTGGGATTCGGTTTCATCCAGAAGAATAACACACCCTTTCCAGATATCCACGATGAGGGCACGTAGAATTTCCAGTCATCGCTGCTATCGTAGTACGTAACTCCCCCGTATGATTGGATAAGATACCCTGTATCGCTATTTCCGGTGGTGGGCGAAATATCAGCGAAATCCTTATCATCTGGGCCTGAGGTAAACCAAAACTTAAACCAGTCGCTATGTCCTCCCGATGCGTCGTATATTCTAATAATCCAATATCCTGATGAATCCGCCGTAAAACTTATGTCATCTTCAGAGGTCCCTCCATTATTCGAATACGCTTTTTGGTTTCCTGAGGGATCGTACAAGTATAAATCATAATTATAAGAAGACGGTTGAAGATGTACAGATATTGTTTTTCCATATGGTACATAAAAAGCATAGTAACTGCTCAGATAGTATCCATACCCCCTATACTGTTGTCCACTATAGTAGGTTACAATAGTTGGGCTATCCCATGGATCATTGAGGCATATTCCTCCATACATTGGGTCATTGTCACCATTTGGCTCGTAAATGCCCATCTTCGCCTCGTTATCATCGCCGCCTTCTATAACAAACCAGTCATAAGCCGAGCCATCGTCGCCGGAGGTATGCACGTACGGTGTGGAAGCCGAGCCACTCCATGTTTTAGTTGAAAAATAGTATGTGAATGAGGCAGAACCGTAATCATCGTCTCCACCGCATAGTCCGCTATCGTCTTCCCAGTTTTCTAATTTTATATACGCCGCAGTTCCAGTTGTGTTGCTATTTGTAAAAATAATTCTCGCGTTCCACGAATCATCATCTTCCCTTTCACCGGAGACATATTGCCAAGAGCCAATAGTGATTTTCACATAGCCATCATTATCTCCATGACAATCACTTGTGCCACTGTACCACCTCACAAGCTGGAACGTTACGGTGTGTGTTGGGCCAGCTCTAGTTTTCACGCTCCAGTTTGTCTCTCTCGCAGCTTTTGTGGGATATACTGCGAAAAACGGGCCGATTCTCGCGTCATCGATGCTTTTTATGCCCTTTGCTATATTAAATGCCATGTGCCAGTCATTTATGTTTTGTTCTAATTTGTACCCTAACCATTCTAATGTGCGGATATCTTCCGGATTGTACCAATTTAGTTTATAGGGGTCACTATAATCTTTATCTTTATTTCTCATGTTTTCTAGGTCATGCATCCAGTGCAAAATTTCCCATTGTTTGGTTTTTAAGGTGAGGTTTGTCCACTCTTCCCTGAATATACTTGCGTTCAGGAGCTCTACGCGGTATATTGGACGCATGCCCTCTTTGTCTATTATCTCTTTCATTTTATTGTACGCATAGTCTTCTTCTTTGAAATGCGATACATGACCGTCGATAAAATCCGCACTTGTAAATACATGATTTTTCTCAGCACCCTTGGGTAAGTCCAAAGTTGAGAGCCAATATGTGAGCTTGTAAATATTTATATCTTTCTGGTATTTATTTACTAGCTGTGCTACGAATTTACCCGCTATAGGGTCCTTATCCGGGTTATTCACTTGCATGGGATTGAAACTTGCTGGAAACTGCGGTTGTGAAGTATGCGTAGTATTGTTTGGCTTAGCTGGCTCGTGAATATCCATTACATTTGCGAAAGGAGCGTGGGCCATGTCCTTGTAGAAGGCTCCGTAGCTAACTATTCTGTATATCACATCTCTATTGCTGATATTTAGAGGTAGCTTCATTTCTAATCGTGCCCAGCTTTTTGCTAGGTCTCGCGTTTTATCAAAATCTATGCTCTCTTTTGTGAACTTGTTGTTTTTGTATTCAAAAAACTCGTATTTGGTTATTGTGCCTCCTATTCCGTACAGTCTGAACAAATACTGTGCATTAATGCCACCTATACTGAAGCCCTTATTACCACTTA
The DNA here is from genome assembly GCA_027056155.1 of DHVE2 group archaeon. Taxonomy (GTDB): domain Archaea; phylum Thermoplasmatota; class Thermoplasmata; order Thermoplasmatales; family Aciduliprofundaceae; genus JAADDK01. The sequence goes on along the minus strand of JALULR010000096.1, from coordinate 3,634 downwards.
TGTATATCTCGAGAAAATCATAGGGGTACGTGGGCTTTGCGCCCTTAGCGGGGCCAATATATACACTAACCTTTTTGCCCCAGTATTTTTGTGGAATCTTCGGATCCCGGGGTATAGTGGTATTAAGCCACATATCCTTGCCGTACGGATAATCGGGTATTCCATCTCCATCTACATCGGGCATGCGCGTGCCGTTTACAACAACAAAGCTCTCGTTATCAGGTATGCCATCATTGTTGAAATCCTCTGGGTATGGGTCTTCGCTATCCGGCACACCGTCTCTATCACTATCTTTCGGAGAGCTGCTGTGAAGCGGTACTAATATGCCTGTGGCCATCTCGCCCCTTGTTTGAAGGTAGTAATATGATTCTCTTGGTCCAGCATACTCAGCAAATGATACTATGTCCTCGCTTGGTGCAGAGTTTCCGCTAACAGTTGAGTTTCTGTATTTTATCCAATCTGCATATATTCCATCAATAACTGGTGTTGAAGGAGTTTCATTTACGTAAAAGCCATCACCTATAGTGTAACCTAGGCTTGTTGCACCAATTATGCTTTTAAGATGTGGTCGTATTTTTGTGCCGTTGGCGGCGCCTCCCGCATAGAGCACTGTGATTGCTGCACTTCTCTTGATGTTTATATTGTTTTTTAGCGAGATGTATGTGCCTGTGGTTCCGTATCCTATTTCTCTACCTTCATACCACAGAGATACTGGCAGTGATTTACTTCCTATGTTTGATAATAGCAATCCTTTTACGGTTGCACTTTTGATGTATGTGTTATTTAAGTACAGTGTGCCTATCTTCGTGTTGTTAATGGCTACTCCCCCTCCTAAATTCATAATTCCTACAATCATTGGCTTGAACAAACTTATGGGAACTGATGACACGCCATCATTAACTAGCTCGGCAACGGCGTACTTGGAGAATATGTTTCTAGGTACTCTGAGCTCGATGCCATCTGAGTCTCCAGCAACTTTCACTCCCCCAACTTTTTTCCAACCTGTCCAGTTATGCGTGTCTTTGGACTCAAAATGATATAAAACGCCTCTGAGTTTACCGCTGTCGAATATAAACATTCTGTACTCTGAGCCTAGCTTTCCGTATGAGTAACCAGTGCTTGCGCTAGAGTCTTCATCAATTAATATATTTACCCCACCGCGTAAATCCAACTTGCCAGTAATCTCCAAATATTCATAATTGCCATAGCCACCTATTTTAAAAGATGTGAATTTGGAACTGAATGTGCCATACGACGGTATGTTTGCCCATTCACCCAAATTACCATCTATTTTATATGGCGGGCTTTCTACAAATACTACCGCAAATGCTGCGGCAATTATCGCAAATACCAAGCCCACTATTATCATGCGCCTTTTTCTTACCTCTTTTTTAGTAAATGCGGGGCGCACTCCAAAGCCGTTAACAAGACCGTTTTTGAATTTTGTCTTTTGGTCGGGCTTCTCAGGAATCTCAGCGAGCTCTTCTTTAATAACGGGTGCGGCTGGCTCGATAGCTACGGGCACAGGTGCAACTTTTTGCGCTTTTTCAACACTCGGCTCCTCATTTTTTATATCTTCAGAGGGAATTTGTATGCCCTCATCTTTTAAGAGGTCAATTTTTAATGATACATCTAGAGCTTCTTCAACGTTTCCTAGCGCTTCGTATATTTCCTTCAATCTTAGCCATAAAGCTCCATCACGCGGATTCTTAGAAAGCGCTATGAAAGTATCTACGTATTTGGATATGTATCGCTCGTAGTACTCCATGTCTATATTTTTAATGCGGTACCCGCATTTTCCGCATTCGTACTCAAGTCCGGTGATTATATTTCCGCATTTTGGGCAGATTCTCTCTTTAGGCACGAGCTCGTCTGGCACATTTTCTACATTTGCCTCATTTGCAGCTTTTATAATTAAATACGCGAGATATTCACTTATTTTCAAAACATTAGCGAGCTCTTCTGGTGTTGCTCGTTTTATACGTTCTAGATCGTAGCCCCTCTCCTCTAAAATCTTAGTGCGTTCCTCGCCGGTGAATGGAAGGCGAATAATACGGGGCATTATACTTAGTATGGAAGATGTAGTAAATAAGTTTTTCGTACTGATTAAGAGCAAAACTTGGAGCCATGCGCAAATAATCTTTATATATTTCTCTGCGATAACCAGCCAAGCGGGGGTTGCCGAGCTAGGTCAAAGGCGACAGACTCAAGATCTGTTCCCGTAGGGGTTCGCCGGTTCGAATCCGGCCCCCCGCACTGCGCTACGCTTGTGCAAGGGACGGTCTCGCATCCAAGATGCTCGTCCGGCCCCCCGGATTCCTTCGGGTTTTGGGTAGTTTTCAGGTTTTCTGAGAGAAAAACAAGAAAAGTGACATGTTCTAATTTTCTCTCTATTTTCAGCGGGATGCATGTGAGCGCACCACGATGTTAGTCAATACATTACTGCCCAAGCTTAAAATGTGTCTGCAAATAATTGGCCACTTATCTCACTGATTGTCCAAATATGTTAGGTCACTATAAAAACAACGCTCCCAAACATAGTTAAATTATAACTCAGAAAAATCTCTCAAGTCATATGCAACGTAGTTTGCTCTCTTTTTTCTTTATTCACTATGTTCTTTGCAAATATTCCCTAGTATTTTTGATACCTCTGAATGCTTTTAGGCCCGGATTTGTTAGTCAGTTCGCGCATTATTCTATTCACCTCCCTTTCGTTCAAATTGCTCCACTTCACTTCCATAAGAAGTGCTTTCTTTTTCTCTCTGTTTATTGCTACGATATCTATCTCTTCTCCCTTGCTCCACCATCTACCTATATCCTCGACGAAAAAAGGAAGTTTATTTCTTGCGCTTATCTCCACCATGAACTCCCTAGCTACTCTCTCAAACACGTAGCCGAGGTACTAGTTGTATTTACTCTCAAAATCAGGAATTCTTCTTCCCTCTAGGAGCCGGGACTTGTTTGGATATATGAACCGAAAGTAGAAGATGAAATAGTTATCCACAATCCTGTATCTCGCATCTCTTTTTCTCGGTTCTCCTGCTGGATATTCCACCTCTACTATATGCAAAGTTTGCAGATTGCTCAGGTATTGAGACACTGTAGAATTAGAAAAACCGGTGAAATTCACTATCTCACCAAACTTTGTGTGCCCCAGCGCTATGGCTTTCAAAATCTGGGCATGTCTCACGGGGTCTCTTATCTCATATCTGAGCAGGTAATTAGCCTCTTCAAACAGCGGTTTATTATGTAGAAAAACATCTTCCAGTTTCTCTCCCATCTCGAAACGATAGACAACTTCTCTTATATATGCCGGAATGCCATCTGTCAATCCGAATATCTTCACAACATCTTCTATACTCTGTCCGGGAAAAATTCCCGCACATGTATGAATTTAAGTGGCTTTAGATGTATCTGTCAGGTTCTGCGTACGTAAAGCGGGCTTCTGTATCCTAAACCCTGAGATTCCATCACTCTGATTGAAGAGCCGAGCAGCACTATTTTTATCTTAGTTTTAGATAGAACTTGATCCCAAATCTTTTGAAATTTGGAAGCTATTCCTTTGTTTTCTTTAATCATATTTGGAAACTCATCTATTACGATTATAACCTTCTCATCTTTTAACATGCGGAAC
>JALULR010000095.1 GCA_027056155.1 DHVE2 group archaeon | reverse complement strand
GTGTATCCCATAATTGGCACCATACGCAGCAGGCAGGATTTTCTCGGGCGCCTAATGAGCTCCCCGCAGTTGTTCAAAACGGATATAATAATAATTGATACTCTCTCCGCGCTAGTAAAAGCAAGCCTTAACGCAGAAACGAGGGCAATACAGCTCCTTGCATTTTTCAAAAAAATCATGGCTATGGACCGCACAGTTATACTTACCGTAGAATCAGGAGTTATTGATGATAGAATACTCGAGCCGTTTAGAGCCACGGCAGATGTGTATATGGAAACTAAAATCAACCAAATTGGAAGCATAGTAAATAGAGTTGCGTTTGTAAGGCGTTACTCAAACGCCCCATCTCGAGTCGAGAATACAATTGCGTTTAGAGTTGAATCTGGCACAGGCATAATACTGGAGATAATGGCTATTTCGTGAGGTGAGCAATATGGCTGAGAAATTTGAAGTAGCCATGAAACGAAATCCTCACCTTGCGAGGTACGTGAAAAAGATTCAAGAAGAGCTAAAAGAAAAGCCAGAGTTTTACGAGCAGCTATCTCGCGACATGAAAGAATTAGATTGGGTAAATTTGATTTATCCGGTTGGTGACCCCATTTTTATTCACATATACGGGAGAAGAGCTGACAGAAAATATGTGGTGGTGCAGCCCGAGCTTAATGACGAAGAGCGTATAAAATTTAACAAAGTAAAAGAGCTGATATTCATAAAAGCTGGATACGAGCCTCCGCACAAAACCAAGGAAGAATTTGAAAAGCAAATAGAACGATTGCTAAAAGATTCTGTGCGTATAACAAATGAATTTGAGAAATTCACAGCGCCCAAAGGATTTTTGGCAATGTTTAAAACTGTGAAAGTGCCTGTTACTCAAGAAGAATATGACAAGATAGATTATTATTTGAAGAGGGATATAATCGAAAGCGGACCCTTAGAACCCGTGCTTCGAGACCCGTATATCGAGGATATACATGCTATAGGGATAGAGCATGTGCACCTAATTCACAAAATATTCGAAACCATGGAAACAAATGTGCAATTTAACAGCTACGAGGAGTTAGATTCGTATCTTAGGGGCATGAGCGAGCGCATGGGCAGGCCCGTAAGCACAGGGCGCCCGATTGTAGATGGTGCGTTGCCAGATGGCTCGAGAATAAACATAATCTACGCGGACGATGTTAGCATAAAAGGAGCATCATTCACCATACGAAAATTCGCTGCCGAGCCGATTAGTGTCACCCAGCTAGTTAAGTGGGGCACTTTTTCACCTGAGATTGCCGCGTACTTGTGGATGGCAATAGAATACGGCAAGAGCCTTTTCATTTCGGGAGAGACCGCAAGCGGCAAAACTACGACACTTAATGCAATAATGCCTTTTATACGGTACAACTACAAGGTATTTACTGCGGAGGATACTCCAGAAGTGCATGTACCTCACGAGATTTGGCAGCGTTTGCTCACTCGTGAATCTGGACCAAAAGACTCACGCGTTGAGATGTTCGATTTGCTAAAAGCCGCCCTGCGAAGCAGACCTAACTACATAATTGTCGGTGAGATTCGAGGCGAAGAAGGCAATGTAGCATTTCAGGCGATGCAGACAGGACACCCGGTAATGGCCACATTTCACGCATCTTCTATTAAGAGAATGATACAGCGTCTGAGCTCGCCACCAATTAGCGTGCCTGTAACGTTTATGGATAACCTTAACATAGGCGTGTTTCAGCAAGCTGTGTATCTCCGGGGCAGGGCGCTGCGCCGCGTGCTATCCGTCGAAGAGATTTTGGGGTACTCTTCCGAATTGGGTGGTGTGATGACCAAATCCGTGTTTGTGTGGGACCCGCTACGCGACGAGCACATATTTCGTGGCTTAAACAACTCGTATATACTCGAGGAGAAAATTGCACCTCTGCTAGGATACTCTGACCCTCGCAAAATATACGATGACCTATTTTTACGTGCTAAGATAATCAAGAAGATGATTGCGCACAATATGTTCCGTTATCGAGACGTAGTGAAAATAATATTTGATTTTCAGAAATTTGGCACTGAAAAATTGCCATTTACGGTGTGATGTACCATGCCAACAGTGCGTGAGAAAGTAGGAAGACTCTACCATTCGTTCAACATTCCGTGGAAGAAATACATTATTCAGTATGCCATACCCATTTTGTTTGCTACCTCTTTTATTGCACTATACATATTTGTTAGCTTCCCTCGCTTAATTTACCCTCTAAATCTCGTAATCTATTCCATACCCGCATTTGGTGTTATCCTTGTAATTCTGTTCCCTCTTGTAAAAGGCGAGAAGAGGAAAACAGAGATTGAAAAGTACATGCATTTGTTCATAACACGCATGTCCGTGCTAGCATCAACCCATCTTCCAAGGAAGGAGATTTTTAGAATATTGTCAGAGGTAAAAGAGTACGGTGCACTCAGCGAAGAAGTGGAAAAGATATACAACTTGGTAGAGTACTGGAACATGAGCTTGCCCGATGCTGCGCGCGTAGTGGGTAAGAGAACCCCCAGTGTAATTCTTGCGGATTTTCTAGACCGGCTAGCGCACAGCGCAGAAGCAGGAGAGGATTTTGAGATATTTCTAGAAAAAGAGCGAAAAGTAGTATTAGAAACATACGCAATAAAGTACGAGGCTTCGCTATCCCAGCTCGATGTGTACAAAGAGGCTTTTGTTGCTATTCTTATCTCCATGCTGTTTTTTGCTGTATTTGTGGCTATACTTCCTATGTTCGCAAATATCGATGCTACTATCCTGCTTTATTTAACTCTTCTTGCGTTTATTGCAGTGGAATCGATTATGCTTTACGCAATCAAAGTACGCCTTCCTCAAGATGAAGTTTGGCACGGGAGAAAGGA
>JALULR010000094.1:5407-10805 GCA_027056155.1 DHVE2 group archaeon | reverse complement strand
CTCTACTACAACGCTATCATCTTCCTTAGAATACGATGCACTTATTAATCGCACTTCCTCTTCCATTATTCTTATTAATCATGCGTTGCATATAAAGATTGCGGAAATTTTAGATTGCGTGCATATTGCCACTATAACTACTGCCTAGTATATTACCCATCTTTCTAAAATTATGATTTCATATACAAAACTAAACTTAAACCGAAAACTTTATACTCATATATGCATATAGCTAGAAAGTATGAAATTAAAAGGGATTGGGCATACTCTCTTGATGATTGGAATCGTGGTATATTTGCTTTCAGCAGTATATCCATGGCATGTCATGCTCTACAATTCTATAGACACAAACACCTCTGTATCAGAGGGAATCGCCCCTGCTGGGCTATGGCTCACCGAGACCCAAGATAACGATACAATAAAAGCAATTATTGTGGAGTATCCTAATTATAACAGTACAAACTCAACGAATCAAAGTGCCGGGGCAAATCTTAATTTTCAAAATCGTAATGCTCTATTTGATATTATTCGCCTTCTTTATGTAGCAACCTTTATTCTAATCATTGCTGTTATTTTTGCGGGAATATTTGGTGTTAAAAAAGCGTACTATATAGGCTCATTAGTAATTGCCCTTGTCATCATTTTAGAAATAGTTCTGTTCTTAGTTCAATATCAAAATGCGCTTGATTCAGATTTGCAGGGTACTAATCTAAGTGGAATAAGCATGTACGGTGGAGAGATCAATACCATGAGTACTATGGTTTATTCATCGCTTGGCTTGGGATTTATGCTCTCCCTTGCCGCACCAATAATGCTCTTGATAGCATCTTCCCTGTACCTAAAAGATTTGAGCAAGAGCCCTGCCAAAAAGAAAGTACCTAAAAAGAGTAAGAGCAAGCCTAAATCGGCGGGTGTAGCAGTGGGTGCTGCTGCAGCGGCACATACTCAGCCGACAAATCATGTTAACATTCAGCATATGGTTCTGCAGTGTCCAAACTGTGGAAACACATTTGAGGTAGATGTAGATATGGATCATTTACCTGTAACCGTTCAATGTCCATATTGCGGAACTAAAGGAGAAATAGGTGGTGCGTGATGAAAAAAATTAGTATGGAAAATGAAGAGGGTAGCATGGGTATAGGCGCATTGATAATATTCATTGCGCTAATACTCGTAGCTGCCATAGCGGCGGCAGTGATAATTCAAACAGCGAATCATGTTAGAGATACTGCAGAGCACACATCGGATCGGATAAGCGAGCAGTTTTTGGGAATGTTTAATGTAGTAAGCATATACGGAAATAGAACTACAGCAAGCGGCACACTAGATAATGTGGAGACATTGACAATAACTACAAAGGTTGTAAGTAACGCTAATATCGACTTGAGACATATTGCTATATCTATAGTAACTACCAACAAAGTTTCTAGATTGTTATTATCTAGCTATGTGACCACAGCCAATACTGATACATACAACCATGCAAAGAGCCTTGCAGATAGTACACATTACTCTGTGTATCTTCCTAACAGAGACTCAAGCTCACCATGGAACCCACCGGACTCGTACAGCGTAGGTGCAAACGAAGTAGTGGTATTTATAATAAGCTTGGAGAACACAGGACAGCCACTTAGTCCACACACAACATTCGAGATACATTTCTCTGATACCTACACTGGAACAAACAGCAAACTAACTGCCACAACACCTGCGGGTTATGATAGCAATGACGCATGGGTGCGGATATACCCGCCACTGTGAGGTGATAATATGAAAAAGATGATTAAAAAAGAGGATGGGAGCATTGGCATTGGCTCACTGATAATATTTATAGCGTTGATGGTAGTAGCAGCTATTGCCGCTGCGGTAATTGTAAGCACTGTATCGAGCATGAGAGATAGAGCATACGGAGCCGCAAACTCTGCGGATAATCTAGTTACTGGCAATATATGGGATGTGCATTGTGTAGGATATAGATCTGGAACAACTGAACCCATAAACAAAATAGAGATTTCGTTTTCGGTGGTGTCTAATAGCGTAGATCTAAATACTACTCTTATTGAATTTGCAATTAATTCATCAGCACCGATATACTATACGCTAAATATTGCCAATCCAAGTACTCCAACAACAAGTCATTTCTCAGCAAGCGTGTCTGCATTTCAGGGCAACACCGAGAGCTGGGATCCCGCGCATGGCAAATATTGGGTATCCCCTGGTCAACTAATCGTAGTTACAATTCTGCTTCCTAATGATGCACAAATACATCCGGGGCAAAATGCAGTGCTTACTATAGTGCCCAAGCCCGGTGCGCCTTACGAGCATACTATAGTTGCCCCTGCTGATTTCGGAAGTAACCTAGCGATAGAGCTATAAGCATGATACTATAAAATACGGTGAAGTCATATGGCAAGGAACAAAAGAAAGAAAAATAAAAATCAAGCACCTCCCAAGGGAGGTACTCCTACTCAGCAGCCAGTAAAGTTTAATGCAGTACCTCAAAACCAAAAGGGCTCTACCGGGGGATTCAAAGTGGTGAATGAGCCAGCTCATTCTGCTCCCGTGACATGGAAACCACATACTGCTCAGCCAGCACAGGCAGCTCAATCACAACAAGCTCCACCCCCAGCAGCTCCAACATTTCACCGGGGTACTGGCGTAACTGTGCCACAGCATCTTAATGTGCCTGATAAAACTGAGCACCTTAAAGTGCCAGATAAGCCAGCAGGGCAAAGAGGTTTTAAGGTAGCTTCTGAAGCGCCAAAAAACGAGCCAAGCGATGAGATAAGTGTACCTATGGGCTATCCCAAATCTAAAGCACCGATGCAAAACGTTAGAATGGACAACGTAGTAAATGATATATTTTCAAAATTGGAAATGATGGAGAACAACTATAGTACATTTGCGGATACAATTGAAGAGCTAAGAGAAAAGGTAGAGAGCATAGAGGCAAATATGCATGAGCTAACCGCGCTCTATGATGCGCTGTCTGCGCAATACAATCCCTTTATAGAGCTCACCCCTGAAGAGAAAAAAATGCCCACTGCAGAAGATGAAACGCAGGGAGAGATTATGGAAGAAAACCTCGAAGAAAACGACGAAAGCGAGTCGATTTTCAATGAAGATGAGCTAAATGAAGATGAGCTTCTTGGCGAGCTTAGCGAGGGAGAATCCCTAGAGCCCGCAATAGAAGAAGAAGCAAAACCACAGCAAGTACAGCAGCGCTATGAAGGATATCTCTTGCCCAGCATACCGGATAACTCCATGAGTCACATGATGGCAATAAAGTGGACAGAGTTCATGCTGGAGAAAGTTGGCCCCAAGAATATCGGAAAGCTTTTAGAGTACTACCAAGCAATGCACTGGATTAGCGAGGCAGTGGTACGAAAAATAATGCATCAGGTGATGGGACTAGATACCGAGCACTTTGAATCAGAGTACGATACATGGAAGATGCAAACCTCAGACCACATGAAAAGCTTAGTATTCATCGAAAAAATTAAAGGTGGAGACATTGGTACGCTGCACGCTGAAGAAGCTGAAGATATTGCCGAAACAATAAAGAGAGGTGATACATAATTGGGAAGCGTATCTGCCGCTGCGTTGATAATTACAATCTCTTTCTTCGTTTCATTTACAATACTATACACCACATCGATGGACTCTCAGAATATGGTGCATGATGCAGTGCTAGTTGGAGAGAAACTAGACAAGGGATACTACGATACAAATGTGAGCATATTAACGGTAATAAGGGTGAATGCAAGGCATTTATTACTGAACATAACCAATGATGGTAAGACTACACTCAATCCCTATTATCTATCCATACTGATAAATGGCACCCCTGTAAAGATAGCGTCTATTAGAGTTGGTGGTGCATCTACTTCGGTATGGGCTCCTGGATTGACTGCAAATGTTATCGTTGAGTTCAGAGGTACTGTGAAACGTGTGGAAGTTGTTACACAGTATGGAAATAATGCGTATTTCATTGCCTAGGTGAGCGCAGCATGGCAGGTGATGGTGTTTCTTCACTAATACTTCTTTCCGCGTCTATCGTGGTGGCATTGATAGTAGCTTCGGCGATATTCATAACCGCACTTGAAATGAAAGATTCAATGACCAACCGTGCGCAGCTAGAGGAAAACTATATGAAATCGAAATTAAAAATAATCAACGATCCTGCATACACTCCGTATAACTTGACAACAAATACCTTGACTCTGTATGTTAAAAATATCGGCACAACAATACTAGATATGAACACCACTTCGGTGATATTAAACGGTACCGCATATTCCCTTACTTATGACCCTGCAGGTAGCTCCACCATAAAGCCACTAAGTGGGAATGTGTGGGCACCACAGTCAGTGGTAGTTATAAAAATAAAACCAAATCCAAAGCTGCAAGCAGGAGCTGACTACATAGCTACGGTAGTTTCAAGTTATGGAATTAAAGACTCAATAAGTTTCCACGTGAGGTGAGCTCAGATGGGAAATGTGTATAATATACAGATAGATCGCGACACGCTCCATGAGCGCCTAAACGGGGGCCTACCCAAGGGTAGCATAGTGTTTATAGAGGGCGCCGATGGCAGTGGTAAAAGCATAATATCTCAAAGATTACTATTTGGATTTCTAACAAACGGCTACAAGGCCACGTATATCTCCACCGAGCTCACCACCAAGGGATTCATAGAGCAAATGCGTGCCCTTAATTACGAAGTATTACCGTACATAGTAAGCAGACAGCTTCTGTTTGTCCCCGTGTACCCTCTAATAGGCAGGCCAAGACCAAAATCAGAATTTTTGAAAATGTTAATGTCTGCGAAAGAGCTCTTCAAAAATGACATTATTATAATTGATACCTTATCAGGTATACTGGAGGAAGAAATTGATGATAAAACCATAGTAGACGTAACATATTTCTTTAAGAAAATTGCCAGTGAGAACAAAACAATAGTGCTAACTGCAGACCCTGAGCAGATGAGCAAGGGCATGCTTAGGTACCTAAGAAACACCTCTGATGTGTATCTTCAGTTAATAGTGAATCTATCAGAGGCAGAGCTTGCAAAGATGATAGTTGTAAAGAGATTCTCACAAGCTAGTGAATACGTAGGCTCTGTAACTGGGTTTAGGGTAGAACCGCAAGTAGGATTAATAGTGGATATTACGACGGTGGCTTAATATGAGCCTAGAAGCAGCATTAGAAAAAAATCCGCACTTAAAAAGGTATATGGACGATTTCATAAATAAATACGGCATAGTGCCCGTGTGGCATGATACATTGGACAGAAGCTTAGGAAAGATGACATTTCCAAATGTTATATATCCAGTTGGGGACCCCATATTTATTCATGTTTACAGAATAGAAGGCGTAGGGTGGCATTATGTAGCTA
>JALULR010000094.1:0-5397 GCA_027056155.1 DHVE2 group archaeon | reverse complement strand
ATGTAGCTATAGAGCCGCAACTGACGCAAAAAGAGCTTAAAAAATACGAAAAAATAAAAAAATTGATACTGCAGGTGGGAAGCACAATAGATATCCCAGACAAGCATGAGCAACTTAAAAAGACCCTTAACGAGTTACTTGAAAAGATAACCACCACTAACAAACATGAAAAGACAGGAATGTGGGGCAAGTATATGCGCGGTGAAACCGAAAAGGTTTATGTGACTCACGAAGAGCTTAAAAACATAAAATATCTACTCAACCGAGATATTCTGCAAATGGGAATAATGGAGTCCATACTACGAGATCCGTATATAGAAGATATACATGTGATTGGTACACGCCCTATATATATTGTACATAAGCTATTCGGCACACTTGAAACTAATGTGCGGTTCAAGACTAAATATCAGCTAGAGCGGTACCTTCGAAATATAAGCGAGAGAATTGGCACTCCAGTAAACGATGCTACGCCTATTATTGACTCCTCACTACCGGACGGCTCAAGAATAAACATAATATATAGCGAAGATGTGAGTAAAGAGGGTAGCTCATTTACAATAAGAAAGTTCAGCGAAAAGCCGCTCACACTTCCATTTTTGATACATCTAGGAACCATGAGCCCCACTGTTGGTGCATATCTATGGCTCGTTGTGGAGTATGGCATAAATATGTTTATATGCGGTGAGACTGCGAGCGGAAAAACTACCACACTAAACTCATTAATTCCTTTCATAAACCACCACTGGAAAATATATAGTGCAGAAGACACCCCCGAAGTAATCGCGCCGCACCCTATATGGCAAAGAGTAGTTACTAGAGAAACCGTAACAGGAGAGGCCAGCGTAGAGCTCTATGACCTGATTAGAGCTGCATTGAGAAGCAGGCCCAACTATATACTTGTCGGAGAGATTAGAGGTAAAGAAGGATTTGCGGCGTTTCAGGCTATGCAAACAGGCCACTACGTAATAAGCACGTTCCACGCGCCATCTGTTACTCAGATGATTCAGAGATTGACAGGAGACCCGATTAATATCCCAGAGCGTTTTATGGATAATCTTAATGTTGTAGTGTTTCAGCAGCTCACCTACGAGCGTGGCAGAATACTGAGACGAGTTACAGGTGTTGACGAGATAATGAGGTTCTCAAAAGTAAAGGGTGGCATATTAACTAGAAACATGTTCGTATGGGACCCCGTGCAAGATAAGCACTATTTTAGAGGTATAAACAATAGCTACATATTAGAGGGAAAAGTTGCGCCTAAACTAAAATATCCCAATCCAAAGAAAATATATTCTGACATAGAAGAGCGAGCGAATATTCTGCGGAGAATGATTGAGCTCAAATACTTTGACTATGATACTGTGGTTAGACTTATGAAGATATACTATGAAGAAGGCATGGACGCGCTCAAAAATGAGCTGTGGAGGAGCGCAAGATGAGTGACTCAAAGTTCATGAAGGCTTACGATTACATGGGCATGCCGTTTCCCACATACTTGTTGAAGGTGTTTATTCCACTTTTTATACTTTTACTTTTTGGGTATTTTGTATTTATGTTTGCATTTGGTCCATATATGAGCGATTTTTTTATGTTTTTAATATCTGCGACACTATTTTTAGTGGGTATAATAGTGCTTTTGTTTCCATACGTAATGTACATAAGAAAGGGCAAGCTTATCGATGCAGATATGCATCTTTTTGTTACTCGTATGGGCATATTATCCCTAACTTATGTGTCTAGAAAAGATTTATTCAACATTCTCTCAGAAATAAAAGAGTATAGAGAACTCGCCGCAGAAATAAAGAAGGTATACACTTTAATTTCAAAGTGGAACGTGGACCTACCTGAAGCGTGCAGAATTGTGGCTGAAAAAACACCCAGCGAGCAGCTAGCAGATTTTCTCACAAGAATGGCCCATGCGGTAGAATCTGGTGAAAATGCAGAAACATTCTCGCAAAACGAGCAAAAAGCTGCAATGGAAGAATTTGCTATTAAATACGAGAACTCGGTAGAATCAATAGGCATACTAAACGAAATTTACCTAGCAAGCATCTCTTCTGCACTATTTTTCATTACGGTGGCTGCTATACTACCAATGCTTATGGGCGGTGATTATACTTCATTTTATATTTCGATACTCCTGTTTGTAGTCATAGAAATAGGTATGTTTTACTACATATACGTCTCGGTGCCATGGGAGCATGTTTGGGAATCGAGTAGTATCAATACAGAAATTAAGGTTAAATTAAGAAGAAAACTCATCTTCGGAATTTTGCTATGCATACCCGTGGGCGCAGTTGCAGTTATTCTTCCAATTCCATTTGAGATTAAGATTGCACTTACTATTACGCCACTTATAATACCTGGGCATTATGCTACAAAGATGGAAAATACCATAAAAAAGAGAGAGATGTTCTATCCTGCATTTATACGCTCTTTGGGAATGAGCGCATCGGGCACGGGAAAAGAAACCACTTTCGCTTTGAAAAAATTAAGATTTTACAAATTCGGGCCATTAAGCACAAACATAAACAATCTCTATAAGCGACTCGCACTAAGAATAGATAAACGGCTCTCATGGAAGATTTTTGGCTCAGAAACAGGTAGCGACTTAATCTCAAAATTCAATGATTTGTATGTAGATGGCACGGAGGTAGGCAGTGACCCTAAGAGCATGAGCCAAATAATAAGCGAAAATTTTCTAAAGATACTCTCTCTAAGAAAGAAGAGATTTTTAGCCGCATCTACCACCTCTGGGCTTCTTTATGGCTCGATGGTTTTTGTGACTCTGCCGTTATATGTTCTAGTATGGGTTGTAACGCTCATGGGTAATATGTTTGCAGAGCTTAACCCAGTGTCCCAAGAGTTTTCATATCTCTCGTTTTTCTACGGCAACAACTTTAATGTGAATATTCTAAGATACCTTATGTTCTCAGTTGTAATTGTGCATATTGCTGTTTCAACTGCAATAAAGAAAGTACTTTCAGCCACAAACAATATCAAGGTACTCTACGATGCAGTACTACTTAGCTGGATAGGCGCAGTTACCGCAGTATTAACTTACATATTCATTGGGAGTATACTTTTATAAGCCTTCGATAATCTGTATTAGATAACACCTTCCTATTTCGCTTCACGCCATCTGCAACTATTGAAAAAGGTATCTGGATAGCACCCTGCGGACTTTCTATTTTTATCTTCAGCTTTTGCGCGCCCTCGCTAACAGGTTTTAAAGATATAAGATATTTGTAAATTCCATGCTTCATACCCGCTCTCTTTACAAGGTATCTTACATTTCCATATACTTTAACGTTTATGTTAAGACCATCTTTAACATATAGCACAAGCTTTGAAAGTCTAGTTTTTGAAAAAGTATCGTCTAAAATCAGGGCATAGTATAGCTGCTCCCTCGTCTCAGGATACATATTATCAAATAGCGCTTTTAAATTAAAAAACGCATCAAAGTTTCGTTTTAAATACGCCATCTTCATCTTCTCGTAAAGTTCTAGCATTTTCTTTTTATTTGCATAACTTTTAGGAAGCTTACTTACTTTATCACGTACCTCTTTCAAGTTTGAGATATAATATTTTAGATTATTGAAAAACATAATATCTTTGCCACCAACTACCACATACTCTCCCTGTGTAGTAACATCTACTGCCTCGATTTGGGTATCCACAACATACTTCCATATCACGCGCATATTGTCTAGAAGATGCACTGTTTTTTTAGAGGTGATACACACAAGCTGCCCAGCATAATCGGTAGCCGCACCTGCAACGCATGGTGCATCTATATTGTGAGAGCGAAGCAACGTGCCTTGGTCGTTCATAATATCCACATGCCCATTTCTAAACACTACCAGATTCCCCGTAGAATTAAACATAATTTTGTGTGCATCAGCTATCTTATAGTCCAGCACTCTTCTGCCCGCGCGGTTTATTAGATACAAATCCCCTGTAGTAAGAAGCACTGCCACTTTTGCACCATTTCTGCTAAGTGCAATGTCCTTTATCTCTTCCATAAACTCCATTGACCACTGCCGCGTTCCATTTGCAAATAACCCGTAATCCAAGCCTTTTTTGCCGATGACTATGAAGTATTTTCCTGTGCGGTCTATCTGGCAACCAATAGAATTGCCTCTGTACCGCTGGCTCCAGATTATATTCTTATAATTGTTTATACCCTTTAGCTCGCCAGAAGATAGCAATACAATGCCGTTAAGCCCAACAAAGGAAAAATCTCGGATTTCTGTATCGAAAATATCTCTCCATATCAAGGTACCATTATAATTGTAAAAATAAAGATGACTTTTTGCAGATACACCAACTATGTTCTTAGATTTTATCATGCATACTTTGGAAACACGACCACGGCGCTTTAAAACATAGTTATTATGAATTATAAAATATCCATCATCGTACATACCCGCAACTAAATCGCCCGAATCTGACACGCCTATATTTCGAATATTTACATCAAGTGAGAGTGTGTATTCAATCTGAGGCTCGGCCATGGTAGCTCCTCCTAAACTTTAATCATAGTGTCTGCAAGTGTGCTTACATTTCTAACAAGCATTCTGCGCCGCTCGCGTCGTATAAGCTCATCTGCTTTAGTGACATCGTATTCTACTTCCTCTTTCTTGATTCTAAACTCAAACGGCAAAATGCGAAGCAGTATCTTGTACGATGGCTTATATATCTCAAATGGCGGCTTAACCATCTTGGGCCTGAACTTATCGTAAACTTCACTCCACTTTTTAACTAACGCCATTCTCTGGGTGCTAAGTAGGGGAATTTTTACTATACGTGTCTCGCCGGGATACAGCGTGTCTATTGTTACACTCTCTTTCCAAGGCTCATATCCCTCGAAAGGATGCGGAGTAACTAGAATATCCGTGAGCTTGTATTTCATCAAGTTGGTAATTTGTATCTCTTCTACAATGCCCACACCATGCCAGTAGAACTTGTACTCTACCTGTATATGCTTTCCAGGCACAACTCCCGCTTCTTCGTATACCTCTGCCTCCATCATGGTTGTTGTAAACTCAAGAGTGACCTCTGCGTATGGCCTAATTGGGCCAATCTCTTTGTCGAGGGAAACTGAAGAAGCGTCAAGCATGGGTCGAATACTAAATGGGCTTATTGTATCCCCAGACATGTTTTTAATTGTCATCTTGTAAACAATATTGCCTCTCTGTAATGTGGGCTCTACAATTATGCGCGCGTTGTAAGTGGATAATAGCATTTTTATTAGGTTGAACTCCTCTTGCACATTGTCATCGGGCAGCACTGGAGGCTTGCCCATGTCCATGGCAGTTATGTACGCGTTGTATAGAGTCTCTGTATCTTTAGTCTTCTCGTAATGCTTCAAAAATAACTTATTTGCCTCTT
>JALULR010000093.1 GCA_027056155.1 DHVE2 group archaeon | reverse complement strand
GAGGTTGTAGCACATATTCCACTTCTCTGCGAGGAGAAAGGCATTCTTTACGGATATGTGCCCACCAAGAGCGAGCTGGGAAAGAGACTTGGCATAAAGTCCGCAGCATCAGTAGGTGTGATTGATTTTGGCAAGGCGGAAGATATGTTTAAGGAAATCATGGACGGAATCAATGCAGTGAAAAAGTAAAAAGGGTGAATGAAAATGGCAGATGATGAAGCCACTCCAGCAGAGGTTCTGGAGATAATGGGACGCACCGGAATGTCCGGGGAAGTTACTCAGGTAAAAGTACGCGTGCTTGAAGGGCGCGACAAGGGACGCATTCTTACTCGTAATGTGAAGGGTCCTGTGCGCGTTGGCGATATACTCATGCTTCGGGAGACTGCGAGAGAGGCTCGCAAGTTAGAATCAAGGTGATTTAAATGCCCTCAAAACATATTTGCTCGTTCTGCGGCAAAGAAATCGAGCCCGGTACTGGAAAGATGTATGTTACCCGCGAAGGTAAGGTATACTACTTCTGCAGCAGCAAGTGCTACAAGAACATGATAGAACTTGGCAGAAGTCCACGCAAGGTTAAATGGACCGCGCAGTACAGAAAAGAGAAAGAAGTGAGGCTCCACATGCTCAGGAGGAAAGAGAATGAGGGAGAGAACGCTGGTACTTCTGAAGCCTGATGCAGTTAATAGGCGGCTTGCAGGCGAGATCATATCGAGATTTGAGCGCAAAGGTTTAAAAATAGTTGCAATGAAAATGCTACATGTTAGCAAGGAAATGGCAGAGAAACACTACGAAGTGCACAAAGGCAAACCATTCTACAATTCTCTCATAGAGTACATAACCTCTGCGCCCATAATAGCAATGGTACTAGAGGGTGATAACGCCATCGCAGTAGTTCGAAAAATGATGGGAAAGACCAATGGGCAAGAAGCAGAGCCGGGAACCATTCGCGGTGATTACTCTCTGAGCATACAGAACAACTTAGTGCACGGCTCAGACTCTAAAGAGAGCGCCGAGCGTGAGATAAGCATCTTTTTCAGCGAGCGCGAGATAATGAACTACAGCTTAGTGGACGAAGTTTGGATATAATGCACACTCACAAAGAAATTGGTATTTACTCATATCTTTCTTTTTCTCCCGGCATTGGGGGCAAGCTGAAAAAAAGCGTTGATGATTTTCATGTTGAAGAGATACCAGAAGCGCTTGCAAAAGACGAGCACGGAAAGAATCTCATATTAAAGGTGCGTCTGCGAAACTGGGAAACAAATCGATTTGTAAAGCTCCTAAGCAAAAGGCTGGGCATGAGCAGAAACAGAATACGGTTTGCGGGCACTAAGGACAAGAGAAGCGTGAGCACGCAGTATTTTTGCATTTACAATTTTTCTAATGTTCCAGAGATAAATATGAAAGATGTTGAAATCATAGACACATTTAGAAGTAATGAATGTATCGAGCTTGGAGATTTGCGGGGTAATAAATTCCGCATATTTGTGAGCGATGCTGACTGCCAAGGTGTGTGGAAAATAGAGGGGGAGCTTGATGGCAAGTTACCAAATTTTTTCGGAGTGCAGAGATTTGGAGCTGCTCGGCCTACTACGCACATTGTAGGCAGGTACATAGTGCAGGGCAACTACAGGGAGGCTGTGAGATATTATATAGGATTGCAAAGCGAGTACGGAGAAGATGAAGGGCGCAAAATATTCTGGGATTCGCTGGACCCGAGAGCGGCAATACGAGAAATTGACCCGCGAGCGGAGTACGAGAGAGCTATGCTTAATCATCTAATAAAAAATCCTGGAGATTACGCAGGTGCAATAAGAGCGCTTCCAAAAACTCTAGCAATGATGTTTGTGCATGCGTATCAAAGCTACCTATTCAACAAAATGGTAAGTGAGCGGTTAAATCACGGCGTGCAGTTAGAACTAGGTGATGTTGTAACCAAGGTAGATAACCATGGCATACCAACCCAAGAGTACGTGAAGGTTAACTCATTTAATTACGACAAGATAAAAAAGCTCGAATCACAAGGTAAGGTGTACATAAGCACAATTTTGTTTGGTTACGAATCTTCGTTTAGTGGTGGTATTCAAGGTGCGATTGAAAGACGCATAATTGAGGAAGAATCACTCACACCTATGAATTTTAGAATTAAGGATATTCCTGAGTTGAGCTCTAAAGGGCGTAGAAGAAACATACTTGCGAGATTTTACAGTTACTCGCGAGATGGATGCTTGTTTTCATTTGTCTTGAGTCCGGGCACCTATGCAACCTCGCTTATGCGCGAGTTTATGAAACAAGAGGCGCTAGAGTATTACTAGGGTATATGAATTGCTAATTTAGAGGTAGCGCAAGAATGTGGAACAAAAGCGCTGCAAGCAAAAACGAGGAGAGCTCTACTCCTATGCCAACAAATGCAATTTTCCATAAGTTCACATGCTCTACCGCTCTGTGGTCAAGGGCTGCGGCGCATGCTTGAAATGAGCCATATACCAGAAAAACATAAAGATAGGCAAATGGATTAAATGAAAACAATATTTTTCCTGTTTGCTCAAAAACTAGCCCAAATAAGCCCGCAATTAGAAATATGCTCTTGTACGAGAAATTAAATCGAAAATATGCAATGCTCCATACTAGTGCAAATGCGGAGTAGTACCCTATTGCAAGATAAATATCAGTGGCGGGATTTGGATTAAAAAGTATTCTGCGCTCAGGTGGCAACGGCATATTGTCAATTATTGCCAACGCTTCTGTGAGTAAGCCGAAGAGCAGGGAGAAAATAAAGAATTTTAGCTTGGGATCAAGGGATATGTGGGAGTACCATAATTGCAGTTTCTTAGAATAGAGCATATATAAAAATACGGAGAAAATGAGCCATGTAAAACCAGTAAAGGG
>JALULR010000092.1 GCA_027056155.1 DHVE2 group archaeon | reverse complement strand
CTTTTCAAACTCTTGCAGCGAGTCCCAAGTTGCAACTTCGTTCTCGAGCACAGTTTTGTCTGTTGCATTTAATCCGTCTTGGAAATTCTTAGTTTGTGCAAGCATAAATAAGAAGTCCATATCCTCGTAAAGCTCTGGATGCAATTGATAAATTTGGTATGCAACATTGAGCGTGCTTCCATTAACTGCACCAGTTGCGATTTCCTTCAAGAGCCAATGTCCTCCACCCGATGCATTATCAAAGAATCCAGTATAATTATTTACTAAGGTTGACAAGAATTCGGCAGCGCTCTGGTTGTGCAAGTACCCTGCCAGCGTGCCGTCAAAAATCGTGTTTGGGTCCGATTGTATTCCAAATATGACCCGCGTCAAATTCGTTCTATTATTATCACCGTACGCAATGTGAAACACGTACTTGGTCCAGTTTTGCAGCGCTTGCTCGTCGGTGCCGCGGACCCAAGTTACCGGTGCGTGATGCACCGCTAACCCGATTGCAGCAAAAGACGATAATATTATCAGCACCGCTAAAATAATCGATGCGTGGGATTTTCCCTTTTTCTCGCTCTTTATCGCTCTGCGCTCCACAAACCCCGCTCGCGGGCCAAGTGATGCCATGCTTCGGTGTTGCAGGCAAATTATATTAATTTTTTCTCAGCCTCCGCTTATTGGCGGATAAACTGCAACCTCTCCATGCACTTCCATGTTCTCAGAGGCGTATTTTCCGTCGATGGAGATTTCCATTATCTCGTTCTTCAGCTCTGGGTGCAATCGCTTCAGCAATTCCACCAGCTCTCTAACTTTCAAATTCTCCTCGACTTCTATGCTCTCAGAGTAAATTCCCAGTGCAACGGCAAATCTTCCAAAGTACCGCACTTTTATATTCATACACTCACCTCCAGAAAATTGGAGCTAAGCCCATCATAAACCAAGAGCCGGTTGCGAAGCAAATCCCCCTTCTTTGATATATATTTGAGCACTTCCATGCTTTGAATCGATGCGGTCATCATCACCGTTGCGCCCAGCACTTGAGCCTCTGCCGTGCGAGTTTTGTGCATAATATCGCGCAGGCGCTTTGTGCTTTTGTCTATAAAACTTACCATGCCCATGTAGCCCTCTACCGCTCCGAACACATAGGGTATGCCATTCTCGATGCATGCCTTTTCCACGATAAACCTCGTTTCGTAGTTATCTAGGCCATCAACCACGATGTCCACATCTTCAGGAATCTTGAACCCTTCTTCTATTTTCTCTCTCATTGCTCTTATTTTCACCTCGTTATTGATTTCATTCAGCCTTTCTTTCGCCACATCTACCTTCATCTTTCCCACATCTTCCTCGTGGTACAGAATCTGCCTGTTCAAATTGCTTATTTCCACTTTATCTTTATCCACAAGCACCAGCTCTCCGATTCCCGCCATGGCTAGCAGCGCGGAGACAGAAGCGCCCAAGCCTCCAACGCCCGCTATCATCACTTTTGCGTTTTTTAAATTATCCTGCGCTACCAGCTCGCTCTGTCTAGAGTATCTGTCCATGGGTGGAGAATTGCGCGGGATTTAAAAACGTTCCTCTGATACTCTTTTCTCGAACATTTCAAGTTTTTCCAGAGCAAGAGAAAACCCGAGCTTGCGGGGAATGTAGTCATTTGTATTTATTCTCCTCTTTTTCATTCTCTCGACCAATGCACCGAGAACAAATGCCCCGGAGGAGAGAGATTAGTGCGAGCAGGTGAGCGCGTCTAGGTTGAACATGCCCATGAGCCCAAATAGCACTGCGCCGTAAATTAGCGTTTTATTCAATTACAAGAGTTTTTCCCTATTTTTCATATCACTCATGCAACTTGCTTACTGCTCTATTCTCTCCACGGGCTCTTTTTCTTTTATTAAATCTATTCCCGCTCTGCACGCTTCAAACCCTGCATCTCGATGCACCGAAGACACAATAACTGCAGCGAGAAGCTCGCCTACTTTTACCGTGCCAATTGTGTGGTATAGAATTACTTGCTCAATGTCGTATTTTTCTCTGATTTCCCGCTCAATATCCTCCATTATTCGCTCTGTATCCTCTTTTTTATTGCATTGCATCTCGTTCACAATTTTGCCGTTTGCCTCCCTGCGCACATATCCAAAGTACGTGACCAAGCTCCCTTTTCGCTCAGGCATTAGATTCAAAAGCTCTTCTTCATCTGCCCTGCCGACGAGTATCATTTTTTATCTCCTCCACTCTCGCCTTAAACTCCTCTTTTAATTTCTCTCCGATAAACTCACCGCCATAGTAGTCCACCCTCGCAGCAATAGCCAGCTTTCCTGCTAAAGCTCTTGCGATTTTACCTCTAATCTTTTTGGGTGAGTTGCGAATTTCAGGCACTTGAAATATTATGCCATGCTTTGGACACGGCGTGCCCTTTTTCAGATGCTGGAAAAACTTGTCTTCCGCGCCTAGCACTTGTATGGTTGATGCTGGCAACCGTGCCAGTCTCTGGAGCCCGCCAGCATAATGCATAAGCCGAGCTGCAATTACAGGACCAACTACATAGCTCAAGTTAGGTGCTAGCTTTGTAGCACTATTCTCTATTCTCTTTGCCAGAATATCCCTCGTACTTGCAAGCTCTTCTACAGCGTTTCTAATAGCTATGCCCTCTTCGAGCTCCACGCCTTTAATCTCCTCAATGCGAGAAATCTCAATTAAGCGCTCTGTGAGCAAGTTTATTGAAGAGACAATATCATCGTAGCCTGCGAGGCTCTGCATTAATACATAATCATCGCCCATGGTACTGTGCATTTTGTGCCTTGCCAGCTCAATGGCAAGCTTGCGCAGGTTTTCATCGGGCACCGAGCCATCAAACTTTAACTCTTCCTCGGGATATTTTGAAATAAACTCTTGCACAGGCTCAAGAT
>JALULR010000091.1 GCA_027056155.1 DHVE2 group archaeon | reverse complement strand
TCAAGCGCCCGTACATCAAGGTGGGCACCGAAGTAGAGGTAGAAGTTAGAGGCAAGAGAATAAAGGCAGAGGTTCGCAAACCTCGCCTCGTCTGATTTTCTTTTTTCATTTTCTCTTTCCAGTGGAAATAAAGGGGTCTCTCTGTTCTGCGGGTTCAATGTTAATATTTTTTATAGTTTGAAAAACTCCCTATATATCCTTAAATCGTCCGTGAGCTCTGGGTGAAATACCAGAGCCATGAAACGGTCTTGTTGAACCATAATTATCCTATCATCTACTTTACCGAGAATCTTGCATGCTCCGTAGCAACGCTCGATGATGGGTGCGCGTATAAACACTGCGTGATATTTTCCAAAACCTTCAATATTCACATCTGCTTCAAAACTATCTTTTTGCCGGCCAAAAGCGTTGCGTCTAACATCCATATCGATGAGCTTTAAACTATGCACACGGTTATCGTCTATGATGGTCTTTGCCATGAGTATTGAGCCTGCACATGTGCCCATAACTGCCAAATCGCCACTTCTCGCTTTATTGACTATTGTTTCGTAAAGTCCGTTATTTACCATTATTCTAGATATTGTGGTGCTCTCTCCGCCAGGAATTATAAGGTGCGTAATATCTTCCATATCTTGCGGTCTTCTAACTAGCTTTATGTCTTCGTGGATATTGTACAATTCTGCAGCTCTCTTTACTGCGTTGTAATGCTCGCTAACATCTCCTTGGATTGCTAGGACTCCTGTGCTCATATTAAAGGGCAATGTTTACAGTTATAAAAAATTAGCATTACTATATGGCGAGTTGAAAAGGTTACAAAATAAAAAAATGAAAAAATTTTCAATAATGTTGAAATTAGATTGTATTACTTGCTTTGATGTCTGCGTTTGCCACCTTGTTTTCAATGCCAATAGCATAGGAATTGGGTATAGAAGCTAGCTGGATATTGTGAGTGCTCCCACTTAGCTGCCCCACGGAGTATAATGTACTTGCGTGCGTGCTATATGAACTGTCGCTGGGTGTAGCACTGACTAAGTTGCTAGGTGGTGAAGTTGCGCCTGTGGTGGTAATGGCCACTATATAATAGTAGTAAGTAACTCCATTTGTCACAGAGGTATCTGTGTATGATAGCGTATATCCGGATACTTTAGCTAGGAGATCGCCTCCGCATGAATCCGTACTGCGATATATCTTGTAATATGAGACATTCGCATTGCTAGGTGGTAGCCAAGTCAAAGTTACTTCTCCGTTGCCAGCAGTTGCCTGTAAGTTTATTGGTGGTGAGAGTGCAGATATAAATACTGCTGTAATTGAGCCAGTACCTGAGACTACGACTGTGGTGGTGGCGGTGTTTCCAGACACGCTAACTCCGCCGCTAACTTTCCAATAATCAAATTTATATCCTGAAATTGGCTTGACACTTATGCTGTAACTTCCCGCGCTCAACGATACTGTCTGCCCATCTCTGTAGCTATTTCCATTGAGTATTATATTTCCTCCCTCAGAGGGTGCTATATGTATTAATATGTCATACTTTGGTGTAGGTTGTGAGCCCGCTAATTTCCAGCGAAGGTCGAATATCTTAAACGATTTTTCAGCCAAAGTAGCTATTTTTACTCCGATATGGCCCTCTACTCCCGCGTAAAGTCCCCATGATAGGTGAGCGCTACCGTTTAGGCCATTTAAAGACGCTCCCGCGCTAGCCTGCAGCTGTAGGTATGGCTCAAGCTCTGCAGTAGGTCCAGCAACTCCGTATATTAGAAATTCAATTTCTGGTGTTATTGCGTATGCTTTTACATTTGCGGAGAGATTAACTGTAGGTTCTTTATAACTTATATCCTTTGTAAAGCTGTGTATGGTATGCCACCCACCATCTCTGTATACTACTCCTTCTTGGGTTGTGAGTTTCATGCTCAGCGAGGCAGAGGCATTAGCTTCTAAATCAACATCTGCACCAACTTTAATATTCATCTTTGGTGTAATTTCCACAGGTACAAAGCCTATATCGAAGGTTATTGGTGGAAAAGTATGTTCCCATACTGTATATTCCTTATGGAGTATTACAGATTTGTTGGCAGACATACCTATAGATGCAATCTCTGTATTTGTTACTGAAAATTGGAAATATTTAATTTTCCAGTGTGAAATCTTAACTATAAATGTAAAGTTAATCCAAGCTTTTACCTCTCCGCTTACATGCACCTTGATTTTGTTCTTTGTATAGAAAGTGTGCGAAATGCTTAGGTCGATTAAATCCTTTGAATAGTTCCATTTCCATGTGTGGCGGGTGGGAATTGTTGAAGAGGATACAACCCCCTTATTGGTGATATATCCATGTAGCGAAAATTCTCCCTTTTCCATAACATCTGTAAGATTTGCGTTTTGTGTGTGCAGAATTACTTTGTTTCCCTCTTCTTGAATGCTATTTATTTTTCTTAAGTATCCGTTGCCCGTGGTGCCAACTATGTAATCACCAGTAGTGTAATTTAGATTTGTAGGTTTTGTATAATAGGTATATTCTATTGTGCTTCCTTCCACCTTTACATTCTCCAAGTTGCTATTTTTCTCTGGAAACTTCAATTTTCCACTTATAACCGTGTTGTTGTCTATTGTAACTGTGCCTGGATTTGAACTTTGAGCTCCGCCTTGATTGTTTTCTTGTTCGTATGCAGAGTTATTGCCTTGTGGCCTTTCCCCACTCATATATATTGCACCAAAAAATGCTGCACCCACAACCAGAGCTATTATAATCACTGTGGCTAACTTTTTCCTGGACTTCTCCCTTCTTTTATTATTCTCCATATTTTCCGCCCTCATAAATAGTCTTTATTTATTATCAAATAAAAGCTTTTTGCAGAAAATTACCCTTTTTATTATATACCTTTTCCTAATAATCATCATGAGGAGGTTAATAATC
>JALULR010000090.1 GCA_027056155.1 DHVE2 group archaeon | reverse complement strand
CTCAAAGGCAGCACACCTAGGGGCATAACTAACGAAGTGACCATAGCCGTGCTTCAGCGAAAAATACAGGTTGCACTGGAGCTAATGGTCAACGATAAAGGAGAAATAGTGCCTCAGGGAAACATATTTTCAGCAAATGAAGGAAAGAGGACAATAAAAGACATCGTAGATAGATTAGACGATGGCAAAATAGTGATTTTAGACACAAGCACAATGTCAAAAGATTTAGAGATACTTATTGCCAGTATGATTATGAGCGAAATTTTCGAAAAGCACAAGCGCTGCAAAGAAGGCCGCGATAAAGATTGCAAGTTTGACGAGCTTCCCGTGGTATCGGTAGTGCTTGAAGAGGCGCCTAGGGTTTTAGGTGGTGAGGGCAGTAACATATTCAAAACCATAGCCAGAGAGGGCAGAAAATTCAATGTCGGCATGATTGCAATTACGCAGCTTCCATCAATGATTCCCCGCGAGATTATGGCAAACTTAAACACAAAGCTAATACTTGGCAATGAAACAAAGAGCGAGCGTGACGCAATAATATCCTCAGCGCCGCAAGACCTGAGCAAAGATAGCAAGATGATTGCATCACTCGACAAAGGCGAGGCGATAGTAAGCAGCATATTTACAAAGTTTGCAATACCTGTGAAAATAGACCTATTTGAAGATACAGTAGAGAGCTCTCGAAAAGCAAAGCCAAAAAAAGTTAAAATGGCTCCACCGCCATTCGGAGGAAACGCGAGTGATATACTATCATATTAGAGTATTGAAGCATGGCACCTAACAGAGGAGAAAACACAGTAATATTTTTTATGCTCTTTCTCTGTATCAATCCAAAGTTTAATTAATAAAATTGGGTTGTAGCACATAGATATGAACAAAGATCTGGAAAAAACACCATATTCGGAGCTGATTAATTATCTCAAAGATTTAGAGTTTGAGTTTATTGTGCTGAAAAAGTTTGGCAAAGAAGGCGCGTGTTTAGTGTTTAAGTTTAGTGGCGAACTATTTGTCATATTAATTATACCCCATGCGCCCAAGCTCTCGCTCACTGCAATTGCACAAGCTGCACAGTGCTCTTCTCACGGCCAAATACACAATATTATCATTCTTTATTATCCGAAAAATCATGAAAAATTAAGATTGGAAACTGAAACAAACGCGCTATTATTAACAGACCGCTGGTGCGAGCGCTTAACAATAAAGCCAAGATTACTGTTTAAGGGGCTTAAGAAGAAAATACTAAACAATGAGCGTACCATCGATTTTAATACCATCGTAGAGCTAATTGGAGAATTTGTACAGAGCTTAAATACATACATAGAAAGAGCAAGCGATGAAGCACTTATCACCGAGGTTGTGGATAAGCTAGACCTGTTCTCAGCAATAGGTGAGATAAAAAATTTGAAGAGAGCAGAGAAGCAAGTAATGAATCTGGCATCGTATCTCCTGTTTAATCAGATACTATTTTATCATGTATTTGAGCGAAAATCAAGTAAAAATCAAGTTCCTGAGCTAAATACTGTAAGAAGCATTGCCGAGCTCCAAGCTTACTTTGAGCAGCTTACAAAAATAGATTACCGCTCGATTTACAGGGTGAATATCCTCACGCATATAAAAGAAAACATGGATATAGTAAGCGAGCTAAACGCAATAATAAATGCGGTTAAGATGCTTAGAGTAGAGCACATAACACAAGACATAGCAGGGCGCTTTTTTCACACACTAATACCTCATGAAGTGCGTAAAGTTTTAGCAGCGTTTTACACACATCCAGCGGCTGCCGAGCTGCTAGCAGCGCTGACAATCAATTCTCCGGATAAAACGGTCATAGACCCCGCATGCGGCTCGGGCACATTGCTAGTAGCAGCGTACCGAAGGAAGAAACAGCTAGCAATAATAGCAAGAAACCACAAAAACATTAGCGAGCTACATAAAAAATTCATAGAGCATGAGTTGACTGGCATTGACCTTATGCCATTTGCTGCGCATCTCACAGCTATAAACTTAACTATGCAAGATATAGAGCAGCCCACGCGCATGGTGCGCACCGCCACCATGGACGCTTTAGAGCTTGCAAATATGCTAAGCAGTAAAAAATTTAAGAAGCAAGGCATAAAAATAGAGCCGTACACTACAACCACACAATTGACATTAAACGAAGAGTACGATAGAGAGAGAAAAAAGCAAAAAGGTGCTGTATCTCCAGAGGGTAGCGGCACTGCGTTTATGCTCAAGCCCGTAGATGTGGTTATAATGAACCCGCCATTTACGGACAGAAACAAAATGCCCAGCGCTATGCGAGACAAACTGAAAAAAAATCCCCTTGGTAAGATTTGCGGACATCAAGTGAATTTATGGGGCTATTTCCTAGCACTGGCTGATTTGTTGCCTAAAGATGGCGGTGTAATTGGCGCAGTAATACCCATAAACATAGCAAGGGGCAGAGCTACAGAGAAGATTAGAATGCATATACTCGAAAACTATCATATTAAGTACATCGTCAAGCCTGTAGCAGATGTGGCATTTAGCGAAAACGCAGAGTTTAGAGATGTATTACTTGTTGCCGAAAAGAGCAAATCTGATAAAGATACAACAGAGATACTGCTTTTGAAAAAATCCATCAAACATCTTAAACAAGAAGACATCGATGCCATACTAAATATGGATAGGGAGTATGTGGAGCTCAGAGAAATACCCGCTCCCGAGCTAAAAAAATATGCAAATAATCTAATGCCGCTTCTAATGCCACAGAGCCTTTTTGCTTTATATCGCGCTATACTTCGCTCAAAAAAGCTCAAAAACTTTGATTCTTCGAACATGAGCATCGGGCTGCCGTACAGACCCAAAGGCGTGGCTGATGGTGTATTTGTAACAAATCCCACTCACCCGAGCCGCATTAAAAATGCTAAAGTGATAGCCTGCAA
>JALULR010000089.1 GCA_027056155.1 DHVE2 group archaeon | reverse complement strand
TCATAAACTATTTATATTTTCCTAAGGGTGCGAGTTGCAATCCTTAAAAACATGTAAAAATACGGACTACAACGTAAGATATTATAAATTTAAACAAACTTCTTTTATTTTCTCACTTTCAAACACTAGATAAGATATTTCAGTAATTTGCATGCCAATAATTCTCCGTTGGTAAAGAGCTTGGAATAGCTTTACATGGCAGCGTGCAATTTCAGAGTGCCTCTTATTTTCCATGTTTTTCCATATATAATGAACACTCTCTATACTACTTTTGCATACCGTGCAAAAACTATGAGCATTATGTAGCGCATTTCAAGTTTATTTTATTTTTATCTTGGGTTGCAACATGCTCAAAGAGAGAAAACACATATAAATATAACATATGCATATTCATACAACGTGAACGGTCACAAATTCGTAAATCGGGTTAAAGAAATCTCGCGTATATCTTCAAGCTACGAAAAAGTGAAAAAGGGAGAGGGGCGCGTAGTGCTATTGGAAGGCGCAGCAGGAGTGGGCAAGAGTGCGCTAGTACGTAGGTTTTTAGAGGAGATAGGTGATGTAGAGTTACTCTCTGCAAGAGCAACCATTGATACGAGATATACTCCTTATTACTTATTCACAGAAGCGCTTAAAAAATATGGTGATTTGCGAACCATAAAAAATGAGCAAGAAATAAGGAAAATAAGTGACTTAAGCCAAGACCTTATAGTTAGGCCAAGAATGGTGTTTGTAGATGAAGTTGAAAATGGCGCTGGGTTCATGCTGTTTTCCAAGTTAAGCAAAGAGGTTAGTGGTTTGCATGTTGCTACAAGAATGCCAGAAGATGAGCACGCACTGTGGCTCACAGAGACTAAAACGGACATGATGAGAGCTAGTCCAACAAATCTAGAATTTGACATACTTCCTAAAATTTTCGATTTTCTAGGGGATAAAAAGGAGCATGTAGTGTTTATCGATGATTTGAATTATCTTCTGTACCTTAACGGTATTGACCGTGTGGTGGAGTTTTTACATACACTATATTCTTTCTCAAGTGGCAATCAGATAATTGTGGTATCTGGGCATTCTGAGCACTTAACAGATGATGAGAAAAGTAGGTTGTTCTCCTGCTTTGACGAAATTATATCTCTTGAAATAGCCCATGTTAGGAAGAATAAGGTATTGCATCTAGTCCAGGGGGCTGGAGAGATTGAGAATGATGCTATAATTTATACTTCTAAGAAAGGCATCGGGGGCAAGCTCGTAGGCGAGCCACCTTTTACCCCGCATCGCCTAGATTTTGAGATTTTTGAAGCGATAGCATCGGATATGGAGCAGGGTCATGATATAATATTAGATTGCCTACCCTATCTTATTCACTACCATGGCATAAGGAAGATATACATTTGGGTAAAGGCACTTATCGATTTTGCAAGCGTTTTTGGAAGAAAGCTCTACATTCTTACTTCGGGTCTAAGTGAGAATTATATAGATGTATTGAAGAACTTAGCAGATGTATCCTCCATTACTAAGCATGTAAAATACGAGGATATAGGAGAGTCAAGCGCCATAAAGTTCTATGATTCAATCCTTGGCTTTTTAGATTATAACTCAAAAAAGAAATTAATAGTTATGCTGTTAGAGGATTTACATTGGGCAGATAAAAGTTCGCTGGAGTTGTTATTATATATCTCTAGAAACGTTGGCAATAGCCGTATTTTCATATTGGGTACTTATAGAGGTCATGATATTGTAAATGATGAAGAAGCTGCAGAGATAGTAGAAAACATACAAGCTCTCGAGAATACTGATTTAATTAGGTTAAGAAATTTAAGCAAAGATAGCCTTGCAAAGCTATTAAAGTCCGCGGACTCTGAGATTGAAGATGAGGATATAGAAAAAATATACGAAAAAAGTGAGGGAAACCCACTTCTTGCTCTATCTATAGTGGCGCAGCTTGGAAACGATAAAATCAGAGTTCCTGAGACCATACGCGAGAGTGTGGAAATTCAGCTAGAGAATCTAGACGATAGAACCCTGCATTTTCTAACTGTGCTGGCGGTAATTGGAGATAGAATACCCACAAAGATAGTAAAGGACATATATCCCAAATGGAGAGAGCGCATAAAGAAAATAGAGGGGAAATTTGTGGGAGTAGAAGATGGAACAATAGAGTTTATATACAGTGTACATAGAGAGATAATATATTCAATAACGGCAAAAGACACGCGTACAGATATACACAAAAAAATTGCTCAAATTTACGAGAAGCATCACGATATCGTAAAAGCTGCAAATCATTATTACTTGTCAGGAGATATAAAAGCTCTGAAGCTGCTAGGCCTTGCCGCGGACGAGAGCATAAAGAATCTTGCAATAAGAGATGCCGTTGATTACTGTAAGATGGCTTTGGAGATTGCAAAGAAATATCGGCTAAACAGTGATATTGCAAGAATTTACGAAAAAACTGGAGATTTTTACAGAATGTCTGGCGAATATCAAAAAGCTATAGAGATGTATGAAAACTCGCTAAACTATGGCAGTCCCAAATCAGTATCCATAGGCACTAAAATTGGTGAATGCTATGAAAGGCTTGGAAAATACGACAAGGCGCTACTCATTCTTACAAAATATCACAAGCTAGCGAAAGGGTTAGAGCGTGGGAGAATTACGGGCAAGATAGGCATAGTAAAGTGGCATCTAGGCGATTTTGAAGAAGCGAAAACGTATCTGGAAGAGTACTTAAAGGTAGCGAGAAAGTACAAGAGCAGTGAAGATGAAGCTGAAGCATATAGAAATATTGCAATAAATCTTTTAAAAAACAATAAAAAGACCTATGAAAAACTTCATGATAATCCTATCTGGACAGAGCTTCAACCTATACTTATAGAAGCATCCAAACATATAGAACTTCATCATAATAGCGATGATATAAAAGAGGCA
>JALULR010000088.1 GCA_027056155.1 DHVE2 group archaeon | reverse complement strand
CTCCATTTTATTCATCTTTCTAAAATTGTAACGGTATCCTCTTTTATATAATTCGTCCATCACCGCATTTTCTCCGTATTCACCCCATTTTTTCTTTATGTAATCCAAATTCGGAATAAATGTCGCCACCCTCGTTGAAGGTACCATATTGCCCGCATTTATCAAAATTACTTAAAACTTACTATCCCCTAATTTATATTGTTGATTTTTAATGTTTAGAGCCAAATTACGCATTTAAGTGGCTTGCACAATCGCATTTTGCTTACAAAACATTTTTATATGTATTTTCATAAGGAATAGCATGTATCATAGCGAGCTTGTTAAATTCATAGACGCTGTACCTAAGGCAGAGCTGCATCTTCACATAGAGGGCACATTAGAGCCGGAGCTAATGTTACGCCTAGCGAATAAGAACAATGTACCTTTAAAATATGCACGAGTGGAGGATATCAGAGACGCGTATAAATTCAAAAACTTACAAAGCTTTCTGGATATTTACTATGAGGGCATGAAAACTCTTCAGACTGAAGAAGATTTTTATGAGCTCACCATGGCTTAAATGAAAAAGGCAAAAACAGAGAATGTAGTACATGCAGAATTATTTTTTGACCCACAGGCGCATCTACATAGAGGCATAAAATTTTCCACAGTTATTGATGGCATACTTCGCGCCATTGACGAAGCAAAAAAGAGCATGAACATAAGTGCAGAGCTGATTTTATCTTTTCTACGACATTTGCCAGAGGAAGATGCCATTCACACCTTAGAGGAAGCAATGCCATATAAAGATAGAATTATAGCTGTTGGGCTCGATTCTTCCGAGCTTGGCAATCCACCTGCGAAGTTTAAGCATGTATTTGAGATGGCTAGGGACGAGGGCTTTCTAACAGTTGCCCATGCTGGGGAAGAAGGACCTCCTGAGTATATTTGGGAAGCAA
Organism: DHVE2 group archaeon; assembly: GCA_027056155.1. Taxonomy (GTDB): domain Archaea; phylum Thermoplasmatota; class Thermoplasmata; order Thermoplasmatales; family Aciduliprofundaceae; genus JAADDK01. Next base: position 1,991 of record JALULR010000088.1, on the reverse strand, counting down.
TTAACGAGCTTAATGTGAAGAGAATAGACCATGGAGTGAGAGCAATAGAAGATATTTCGCTATTAAACACGCTAGCTCACAAAAAAATCCCGCTTACAATGTGCCCATTGTCAAACTTGAAATTAAATGTTGTGCGGGACCTTGGAGAGTATCCACTTCGAAATTTTTTAGATAGAAATATTATCGCAACGATAAACTCTGACGACCCTGCCTATTTTGGGGGATATATCAATGAAAACTATAAAGCCGTTCAAAAATCGTTGAATTTGTCCATAGAGGATATTTCTCTTCTTGCTAAAAATTCCATAATGGCTAGTTTTATCTCAGAGGAAAAGAAGAAAGAGTATATCGATGAAATTGGCAAGGTGTATAGCATGTTTGCAGGCGTGGAGAGGTAGTCTAAGCATGATTATTGCGCAAAGATTAAAATTCTTGTTTTCTATGTACCATCATGGATAAGCACACACTTGCAAAGTATATAGACCATACGAACCTGAACGCGTTTGCTACGCGAGAAGATATAAAAAAGCTATGCGAAGAAGCAAAAGAATACGGATTCTATGCAGTTTGCGTGAACCCGTACAGAGTAAAAGATGCCGCTGAGCTCCTAAACGGAAGCGATATTAAAATTGCGGCGGTGGTGGGCTTTCCGCTGGGTGCTACGTTCACAGAGGCAAAAGTGCAAGAAGCGATAATGGCAATAAAAGCAGGGGCGAGAGAGATTGACATGGTACTAAATATCGGCGCCTTAAAAGATGGAGCCTATGAAGTAGTAGAGCGAGATATTAAAGAAGTAGTAGATGCCGCTCACGCCATGCACGCTATTGTTAAAGTAATCATCGAAACATGCTACCTAACAGACGCAGAGAAAATCAAAGCTTGCGAGCTTGCAAAGAGTGCAGGTGCAGATTTTGTAAAGACCTCGACGGGGTTTGGCAAGGCGGGTGCTAAGGTTGAAGATGTCAAGCTAATGCGCGATACTGTTGGCAAAGAGATGGGTGTAAAAGCGGCGGGTGGCATACACACTGCCGACGAAGCTCTTGCAATGATTGAGGCTGGAGCAACACGCATAGGTGCTAGCAGAAGCGTGCAGATAATAAACTCGCTCAGTGAATAAGTGTGCTGCTCACTTCTTTGAAAATAGTTTCTGCCTCTTCTGAGGTGCTCTTTTTAATTTTGATTTTTCGTTTAATTGTAGCTTTTACAGCGCCTAAAAACTCTCCTTTGATTACCAAGAAGCCATCTAGCTTTTGCGGGTAAATTGATTGTATAAGCGTTGCAAGCGGGTCTTTTTGTTCGAGCACCAATGGCTCGTCAAAATACTCTACATTATTAATTTCATCTTCAAGCGCGTAGTACAACGTGCCGTTGTTTAGATACACACCTCTTTTCATGCCCACGCTATTCAATATATCTGCAATCTCGTGGCACGGTATGTATTGTCCGGTGAAATTCTCTACAAAATCAATGTTGAAAAATCCGAACATATCTACTATCTTTTTTATTATTTTTTGTGTTGCTTGCTCTCGAGAGTAACGAGAATTGACTATAATATAACCTGAAGTATATCGGGCAACATAATTTCCGTCCATTAGCTCCATTAAAGCCCTATGCGTGCGCTCTATGCCAAGTGTTGAATCTCTAGCAAGCTCGCTTAATTTAAGCTTTCTTCGCTCTTTGAATAAATCGTACAATATTTGAGCATTTTTGCTCATACTTTTTGATTTTATAGCTTGAAGCATAGACGCGGTATCTAGCGTTGCATAAACTCGAGCCCCGTTCATGTCTGCAATCTCATAAATAAGCTCTGATTTGAAGTATTTGTCAAGTGCAATATTGCGATACGCTCTTACCATTTCAAAATCCGAATGCGCAAATAGTATGAAATTAACCACATCTTGCGGTGTTTTGAGTTTTCTGCCCAGTATGAGCCTGTTTTTCCATAAAAGATAGCTCAGCACTTGTCTTTTAGAAAAAATCTTATTAGATAG
>JALULR010000087.1 GCA_027056155.1 DHVE2 group archaeon | reverse complement strand
TTTGCGTGCTTCAGCGCACTTTCTATGTCGTTGAACTTTCCGCCGTCTGAAAAAGAATCTGGCGTCGTATTGAGAATGCCCATAATGTAGCGTTTTTTTTTTTTTTTTAATGTCTTTCCGGTTACTTTCATTGCGTTTACCTGTTTTTTGTTCCGTACTTTTTTAAATAGATTTTCGGGTACGAATACAGAAATCCCAACAGCACGAAAGAGAGATAGAATAAAAATGGCATAGTGCCTAGAAGCAGGGCAGTGTATGCTCCAGTCACAAGCGCTAAAATTGAAAAGCGCATTAAGTTAATCTCTGTGTATTCACCAGAGCTAAGCCCGCGAAACGAGTTTGTAATTTCATCTTCTTTCTTATCGTAGTAGTTGTTTATCGCCACAACGAACGCCCAGCCGCTTGCTGCGGATAGCACACCAATGAGGATAGTAAGAACGTTGCCGTTGTAGTACACATTATTTAACTTGGCAAAATCTAGCTGCACAAAGAAGCCGAGCACGTACATAAGCGAAAAATGAATTATTCTGGGTGGTGAGGCGTCGCTCATTAGCTTTTTCACCTTTAGCGGATTCTCGATAATTATCGCAAGCCAGAAGAATATGGAGGCTAGAACCACGTACACAAAATTGTATGCGATATCTGGGTACATGGCTGTAAATCCGCTTGTGGAATAAGGTGTGTATAATATAGAGTAGATTGGCCAAATCTCCGGGGTGCTTATGGCCATTATAGCAACATATATCACGAATGTAGAGCCCAGAGAAAGTGCCGCTCTCTGAACCCTTTTCATGGGCCTGAGCTTTACGCATATATAGAAGAATAGCAAAGCCAAAAATATCGCAAATTCTACCTGATGTCCTCTATAAAAAGAAGCAGGGTTGCTTTGGAAGAAGCGTAGTGTCATATTTGCCCATGTGTGCGGATTTGGAATCTCATACGGAGTAGTGCGGTTAAATATGAACCTATCCACTACGGGTGGTATGAGTATTACAGGCACAACCACCGACAGGGCAGATACTATCTTTTGAGTTTTCTCACCGGTGATGGATTTTAATGCGAGAAAGATGAACATGAACATCATTAAATAGTACGAGCAAGAGGTCTGTAGAAATGAGATAACGTGCTGCGGTGAATAATTGAGAAGCGCAATTTCAAGGTATCCTCGCAATGAGCCAAAGCTAATTATTAACAGTAATAAGAACCAGAGCGGCACATCTAAGCGCTCTGCTTTGCTAACAATATTCTCACCGATGCTCATATTCCCTGCTACATAATAGCGGCAAGTATAAAATTTTTCATCGCTTGGTAAGAAAGACATATATATTAAATCGCATTTGTGTAATTAATGAGAGAGCGCAGAAGAGGTCGTAGAAAGTTTGCGCGTTGGGTATCGTACATACCCCCTGTAACATCGTATTCTCCCGTGGGTGCTCCGTATAAGAGAAGCATAGTGATTACATACTCGGAGTTAGAGGCTATGCGGTTAGTTGATGTGGAAGGCAAGACTCAGGAAGAGGCGGCTATGGAGATGGGTATCTCAAGAAAAACGCTTTGGTTTGAGCTAAAAAATGGGAGAAAGAAGGTTGCTGAGGCGATACTTAATGGCTGGAACATAGAGATTCGAGGCGAGAATTATTATTATCGAGGCGAGCACAATGAGTGAGAAAGAGGAGGATTATTTGAAGGCCATATACGTGATTTCCAAAGATAGGGGCTTTGCAAGGAGCGTGGAAATTGCTGAGGCACTTAATGTCAAGCCTGCAAGTGTTACGGACATGCTCAAAAAGCTTCAAGAGAAGGGATTAATAAACTATGAAAAGTATCGAGGTATAGTTATAACAAGTGCCGGTGCGCAAATTGCAGAGGCGCTTTTGCACAGAAATGAGGTAATAAGAGAGTTTTTTGAAATATTTGGCGTAGAATCAAATAACGCGGAGAGCATTGCTAACAAAATTGAGCATTACATCGATGAGGAGAGTTTCGATAGAATTGAAAAATTTGTCAAATTTGTTGAGAGCTTTAAAGGAAATCCAAAATGGATTGAGCATTTTCAAGAGTTTATGGAGACAGGCAAGCTTCCCGAGTGCGAGCGGCTTCGTCAGAACTCAAAGGATAATCCTGCATAGCCAGCCCGGTACGCGCTGCCAAGGTACTCTTTGAAGTACTCTTGTGCGTTAGCGCCTGTGCAGTGTATGCCGTATATCTCTTCAACTTGCAGCTTTTTGAATACCTCAGCTATTTTTTTGAGATGATGCGTAGATGCATTGCCCAGATGAAAGCCACCTATAATTATGTCTAGCTTGCCTTCGAGCTTATATGCTGTTTTTGCGAGGTTGTCCACACCGGGGTGCGAGCAGCCCACTATCAGTGCAGTTTTTTTCGAGCCTCGTACAATCAAGCCCTGCTCTTTTATCAGTGTGCCCAGTACACCAGTGGTAATGGCATGCTCCGTTATTTTGGTGGGTTGTTTGCATACTTTTCCCTCAAAATCAAGTTTCTCTGGGAGGCATACTTTGGGCGCGTAGTTAAGAGCATGTGTAATTCCGCCAATATGGTCCCAGTGTCCGTGAGATATTACAAGATGCTCTATTTTTCCCTCTATATTTAGCTTGTTCATGTTGTATTCAAGCACCCGCAAGTCCGGGCCAGTATCAAATAATATGCGCTCTTGTTCTTCTATCAATATACTAAGCCCCCAAGCAGCCTTCAATCCTCGCATAGCTTGATTATCTACAACTACTGTGAGCTTGGCCATGTTTGAGCTTATGCTCTTTGTTTATATATAATTTTAGCGTATTAGCAAACACGGGGAGAAATAATCTTTTTTACCTGCCAAATCTTCTTTTTCTAAGCTGGTACGCTCTTATCGCTCTTAAAAAGTCTATTTTTCTCAGGGTGGGCCAGTACACATCTGCAAAATAAAACTCAGAGTATG
>JALULR010000086.1:6430-11053 GCA_027056155.1 DHVE2 group archaeon | reverse complement strand
ATATTAATATCATCATCTACAACAATAACATGCTTCAACGAGCGGTGCCCTTTAAACGCACCATATATAGCTTTTCGCCCATCTTCGCTGTGCTCCTTCTTTATTTTCACAACACAATGCAGCCAAGAGCAACCTCCGTGAGTTAACCGCACATCTTTCACATTGACTTCTTCTCTCTTTATCGCGCGATATATTGTGGGCTCTCTCGGCATGCCCATCAGATTATAGTGCTCTTTTCCACCGGATATGAGCAAGTGCAAGCTCTTTGTACGATAATACATCTTTGTAAATTCAATCACTGGCTGCTTACGCACAATATCGTAAGTTCGCGTTATATCCACAAAAGGCCCCTCGTTCTCGTATTCAGAGGTTATTTTCCCTTCAAGCACAAGCTCGGAATTGTACGGCACATACACCCCGTTAGAAAGCTCTACTACCTTCTCTCGCGAGCCGGAGGTGATGCGTTTCAGCGAAGATGCAATTTTTAGCTCATCAATATCGTAATCTACGCTAGTAGCAGCTGCAAGTAATACGTTGGGCTCCAAGCCTATTGCCACAGCAATATCCACATGCTCGCCATGCTCAATAGCCTCCTGATGCATTCTGTGAAGGTCCCTTGGCACAAGCCGAATTACTCCTCGATTATCATCCATTAACATAATCCTATGAAACGAGGCATTTCTCTTGTTGCCATACTTTGAAAACACCACGCCCGAGGTTATGTAGCGCCCACCCTCACCCGAGTAATACTTTGGTATTGGCAAAGAGTCCAAATTCACAGTTTCACGCTTCATATCATTATTCACTACTTCATATTCTATGGGAGAGTCTATCGCATTTAGCATACTCTGTAGAAGCCCTGTACCCAGAACGCGGCGAAAACGCTCTCTCTTAGCCCAGAGATTTCCAACTACATGGTATCCGTTAACATCATCAATATACACAATGCGCTCTTGGTTTTTCCAGAGCAATGCGGGAATCTCAGAAACTGCACCTTTTTGTATATACAAAACTTCATCTTTGAACATAGTTATGTATTTCTCAAGCATGGTATGGGTATTGCTTTCCTGATTTAACCTTATTGCTCATATATAAAGGTTTGGGAACTTTTTTCTATAACCATTTTTCAACTCTTCTTATTATAGAGTATTGCATAATAGCATGTGAGGTGAGAATATGGACGGAAATGTGAAAAAAATACTAATCGTGCTCCTCGTGGCCGTGGTCATAGTGAGCTCGCTAGCAATAATGGCCGCGCTCAAGAGGAGCAACCAAAAAGCAGACGCAGAACAAGCAATTGAAACAAGCTTGAATGTGAAAAATCCAGTGAGCTTTCTTGACAAAAACAACAATGGCGAACCGGATTTTGCAGAGGTTAGTGTAAATACCAATGAAAAAGACGCAAATACGGTAGTAGATAGCAACCATGATGGCGTACCAGATTCTGAGGAAACTGCTACCAAGCAGCTTGTTAGCACACCCGAGGTAACAAACGAGAAAAACGCAGCTAGCACGGAAGAAGCATTTACCACAAATAGCGCAGGAAACACTGAGCAAAATGGCAGTGCATTCAAGCACAGAAATATGACAGATAAACGAACAATAAGAAACCTGTTTCCCGGCTACGCAAATAACATAATACTTAACAACAAAAAGAGAATAGGCATGGTAAGAATGGGCAAATTTGTAAGGCATGCCGCGTACGACTTTCCACAGCCGGATATGGCATGGCTTAGAGAAAACAGAGCGATAAGAAAGATGATTGCTCCAGAGATGAATTTTAGCAATGGTAGGTTTAATGTATCAGCAATTAATACAACCTCCTACAAGCATGTTATCAAGAAAGATGCAAATCATGACGGCAATCCAGAGTACTTCAAGCTCGTTACGTACTCGAACATAAGTATGGACCTAAACAACGACGGAAAGTACGATGTACAAGTAATACGGTATTACATGATTATGTTTTACGACAACAATAGCGATGGACATCACGAGTACCAAAAGTGGATTAGAGTTTTTGCATATTTAGAGGACAAAAACCATGATGGAATTTACGAGAAGAAAATTGTAGTCGCTGCAGGAGGAGTATACAAAGATAAAAACAGTGACGGCAATCCAGAGTTTGTAAAAAGATTTGCAATAGGCAACCAAACCGTGGATATGAATGAAAACAATAACTATGAGTTTCATCTAGTAATGCTCGGCTACGGGCTAAAGTACGATAACAACTCGAATGGAAACTTTGAGTATGCAAAAGCTATGTTTGGTATGAAAGCCACCGTAGATAAAAACGATGATGGCCAGCCGGAGATTGTTGCTGCAAGCTTGACCGGATTCACAATGAAAGACAAAAACGGTGATGGCAATCCCGAATTTGAAAAATTCGTACACTGGAGATACATGAAGATGGACAAAGATGAGAATAGCGTACCTGAACACATTAAAGGTGTAGTTGCATATGCACTGTATTACGACAACAATAGCAATGGAATACCTGAGTACAGAATCGCTTCCATAAAGGGTGTAGAATACTCGGATATGAATCAAGATGGCAAGCCTGATAACGGGATAGTAGGATACGCGTACTGCAAGATTCGAGATAAAGACGATGATGGGCTCAACGACAGCGTTATATTCAAAATGGCCATAGTGAATGCCACTGATAACGACGAAAACGGAATTTATGAGCACGCTTGGAAAATGTACACCACTTATGCGTATTACGACAACAACAGCGATGGTAATCCCGAATACAAAAACTTTCTGCTAGCGGCATGGGAGATAAACGATAGCAACCAAGATAAGCACTGGGAGCACGCAGCTATATTGTATGAGACATTCACCTATAAAGATAAAAACAGTGATGGTAATCCCGAATCAAGAACATCAAAAATGTTTTACAGAGAAGTGTGGGACAAAAACAACGACGGTATCTACGAGAGAGAGCGTGGAATTGCAGAAGCGGGATACAGATACGATAATAACTCAAATGGCATCGTAGAAAAGTCGTCAATACGCATGTTTGGGTACTCGATTTACAGAAACTCTACCACGAACAACATAACACATATCACGTTGGTAGCCATAGTAGGGAATACCACCAACACCAATGATGCGGGAGCTAATGAGTTTGAGAATTTTACCATGCTAGTAATCTCCAAGAACGATGAAAATGCAAATGGAAACCCAGAATCTGCAAAAGTGTGGATTGTAAAACACAAACAGTATGAGCAATTTAACTCCACGGCAAATCAGACTTGGCTATACAACATTACATTTAGAGGCACCTATGGATTCATTGACAAAAACGACGACGGGCAGAAAGACCGCTGGTGGCTCAGAGGCACATTAACCACTAGGATAGACTACAACCTCGATGGCATCTGGGACTACATAAACACAATAGAAATAAACAAGACTGGGACTGCCTAATTACTCTTTTATTTTTTTACCTGTGCCTCCAATACCCGCCAAAACCACAAAAAGTGATATTGCCAGATAATCAACAACGGTCATATTAAAGTGCGTGTTTTTAACAAGAGGATTCATATGATGATGCACCTCGTAGCCATCACTGTACCCATCGCCATCAGTATCCAATTTCAAAGGATTGGTATCATTTATATATTCTTGATAATTGGTAAGTCCGTCGCCATCTGGGTCTTGGTTACGGTCATCTGGATTGTCTGGGTTTAATCCATACTTTTCCTCCCACCAGTCAGGCATGCCATCGTTATCATCATCTGGGTCTTTAGAATCAGGAACCCAGTCCAAGTCATTATCATGCCCCAAATCCTTAAGTGTGCTTGATACTTTGTTTAGATTCAGAGCATATAAATTGCCTTCCTTAACACCCACTACATAGTCCCCTCCGATATATACGTGTGAAAATGTATTATTTGTGCAAAGGTTATGACGGAGATTAAAGAAATGCACGTAGTGGGAATCATAAAAAGTAAGGAACCTCCCATGATTTATGATATCCTTCGGAGCTTTGTAAGTCATAGCTTGCTTCAGAGTGGTATAGTTTCCGTGAGCCTCAGCCATAAATGTGAAAATCCAATAGCGCCCGTCTTCATCATCTTCTGCATAGGTGATAAGAAGAGGGTAATTATCTACCACATAGAGAGAAGAAGCGTTGAACTTGAATAATGGTTTGAAGGCATGTGTGCTACTTAACGAATATACCATGTCTCCTGCTAAAACATAGCAATCATTGCCAACTGCCACATCGATAATATTTGAAGGAAAACTCACATTCCAAGCGCTATTGAGCCCATAGCCAAAGAGCATATGCGATGAGTAAAACAGAAACTCGTGATTATGCAAATCTGTGGCAGCATAAATTCCGTGAGCTCTTTTTGCTAACATGCCTGTTCCTAAATTGAGAATGTACACATTACTATTTGTAACAATAGCTGCGCCAAAACCGGAAAGATGGACATCGCGCACTGAATCAATATGAAAACTGAGCTTTTTTTCGGTGGACAAATTCACGAATATCAAGTTATTGCCTGAATAAACTGATAGGTAGTACTTTCCAACCCACACATTGTCTAAATTGTTGAATTTGAAAGTTTTGTTAATACCCAAAACATAAACTACTGAAGAGTTCCATAC
>JALULR010000086.1:0-6420 GCA_027056155.1 DHVE2 group archaeon | reverse complement strand
TGCGAGACCGCGCTCCGAGGTGGCAAAATGCGCATGTTTTACACTCACGTTCATCTTGAACCAACCTGAGGAAGAATAAGTATGCTTAACGTCAAAATCCTCCCACAGCATGCCATGTACAAAAGGAGCAATTAAAAGAACACCTAGCAAGAAGAAAATTGCCAAATTTTTAATGTTATGCATTTTCAACCACCACATATATTCTCTTATTTTTTCTACCCTTGCTCTCGTATTTCTCCAAAGATATTTTTCCAATTTCTCTAAGACTCTTCACATGCGTGCCCCCATCTGCCTGCGCGTCAAAGCCCACTATTTCAACAACTCTAATTTGGTCATATTTTTCGTATAACTTTGGGTTTACACGCATTAAATCGGGTCTATTTATAAACTCTTCCTTTGTTAAATAAAGAACATTGACCTTATAATCTTTCTTGATAATCTCATTGCTAGATTCTATTATATCTTCAACAAGCTCCCTACTCAAGCTCTCAAAGGATAAATCCACCCTTGCACGCCCCGGATAAAGTTGATTGCCGGTAATTTTCACTCCAAAATTCATGTATGCCACCCCCGATATGACATGTACCGCAGTGTGAGTTCTCATTATTTTGTATCTGCGCTCCCAGTCTATAATACCTTTTACTCTGGAGCCTTTTCTTGGTAATTCACCCTCGATTACATGTCCAAAGTCCTCGCGCTCCATGCCAACAACTTTAAGCTCACTATCACCGTATTTTATTATGCCAGTATCGCTCGGCTGCCCTCCACCACCGGGATAAAACGCAGTTCTATCAAGATATAACAGAGGAGCATGAGCATCCACAACCTCCGCCTCAAACTCCACAAGATATGCATCATCTAAGTAAAGGAGCTCAACCATAGAGAGGTATGCCATGGTCATTATATTAAATTTTTCCCATGTATTGGAAGAACAATGGTATTTTCATGCAAACACTTAAATAGGGCTTTGTATACATATTGTATACAATGAGTGAGAGAATATACCATCTGGAAGAGTCGGGAATGGAAATAGTCCACGCCCCAAACTACCTTGCCATATCTGTAGGTGGTAAGGAAATAGTGCTGTATACAGAGGAATAAGGAAATGATTATATCTTTGAAGATCATTAACTCCCTGTGTACAGCGTAGTAGTAATCGGTGGTGGGCTCGCAGGGCTTGCCGCCGCTGTGGAAGCTCGTAAGCATACAGATAATGTGGCAGTAATTGAGAGAAGTGAAGTTTTGGGAGGCAGAACAGCCATTGAGGGGCTTAAGGAAGAGGAAGAATGCAAAAGTAGTATTTCTGATATTGTTAATTATTACATTGAAAAAACAAGTGCATCAAACGTAGATATTTTCTTTGGAAGGCATGTGGAATCAATTAAAAAGGAAGATGTTTTTGATATAGATACTGGTGTTGAAAAAATTACTGCAAAAAGTATAGTTTTCGCTACCGGCTGCAAGGACAAAACAAGATTTATGTTAAACATAACGGGAGATAGAGTATCCGGCGTATTTACCGCGGACACTGCGCTAACCCTGCTAAAGAATTATGAGCGCTCGATTGGTAGCAAAGTCATAATAATCGGCAATGGGGCGAGAGCTAGGAAGATTGCAAAATTGCTATCTAACTATGGAATTGAAATCGCAGGGGTATATGCTCCAAAAAATATCATAAAAGAGAACTTGGACAGAGTTAAAATCATAGAGGGCATACCTTTTTATCTTGATAAAACTGTAACTGAGATAAGAGGAAATGGCCGTGTTGAAGAGGTTTTGATTGGCAGCATGTACGATGGCACACTAATACAGGAGGATAGTATAAAATGCGACACCGTGGTAATTGCCGCGGGGTTAGTACCAAACACAAAAAACTTGCTAAAGCTTGGAGCAATAATGGACCCTGCAACAAAAGGGCCGGTTGTAAATGAATTACTAGAAACGTCCATAGAGGGTATATTCTCAGCGGGGTGCATACTAACAGGCAGCTACGCCCCCGAGACGGATATTTTATTTGGAAAAATTGCTGGAAAAAATGCGGCGATGCACAGCGAAGGTAAACTTGTGAGAGAGAAATATGATAGATTGCTCTGTGAAAAAGGCATAATTTTTGCAGTACCTCAGCTCGTTAGCGGCAGAGAAAAGATGCCACTAATACTAAAATTAGATAAGCCCAGCAAGAGCATAAAAATAAGAGTTGGCAACGTAGAGAAAAATGTGACTCGGAAAACACCCACAGATTTCTTCACAATACAAATACCGCCAATCGAACCTACCGAGAACATGAAAATAGAAATTATTAATTAATTGCGTTTACATTATTATATCATATTATTTACACGCGCGACTAGTGACTCGTTGGACATGCACAAAAATGGGAAAGCTTTATATACGATTATTGTATATCCATACATAGGTATACGATATGTATACAAACAATCACTAATCATGTATCACGATGACGCCCCTCCTCCCCTTTTTCTTATCGTTCTTTGGTTGAAAAATTGCTTTATATCTTCGCAAGGTGTTTTTGATAAAGACATATAAATGCTATCCAAGAATGTTGGAGCTCGCTTATCCAATATTACTGCTACACCCACATCATCTTCACTTCTAATAAGACGCCCAATTGCCTGACGCATCTTGATAGATGCTGGAACTTTGTATGTAAGCTCCCAGCCATTTCCAAACTTGTATTGATAGTACTTCTGAAGCATTTTAATCCTTGCAGTAGGCTTGGGGTAGGGTATGCCAACAATAATCACAAGCTCCAGCTGCTCTCCGGGAAAATCCAATCCTTCTGATAGCTTTCCGCCAAACACTGAAAATAGTACTCCTCCACGCTCTCTAAATTGCTCTAGCCTATGTGCTAAATCACGCTGTCGCATTCCATGCTCTTCAATAATTGGGCTAAAAGAAACAAGTTTTTCAACCTCTTTTAGCAAGCTATACGAAGGAAAGAACACTGCGGTGCTTCTACCAATGCTTGCTATATTCTCAACATATCTTGCAAGACGAGGTATATTTTCTTTTAGCTCCTCATACCTGGTAGTCACGTCGTCTACATATAACACTTTGAGATGCTCCCTTGGAAATGGTGAGCTATATCTTTTTAGCATTGTGGATTCTGGCAAGTCTAACAGATACCTATAATCCCGCAAAGATAAAGTGCCAGACATATGAATCGAGGCATGGGCATTGCGCACAATCTCTGTTATGCTCGAGGGGTCCAAGCAAAATATCTCAATTTTGGGATTGTCGCCCAACTTGACAAGGTGGACATACTCGTACGAATAAGACTCTTTCCAACCCAGCAAGAAATTGCCAACATGATAGATATAAGAGCGCGGTAATTTTCTGTGTGATAGCTTATCTTCGCGTATGCTCTCTCCGTACCTAACAAAAGCCATGCCAAGCCGCGGTACATCATTTGGTGAGATCCCCATTAGCCCTGCAAGTTCGTCTTCAAAAGCATACTGCGGTATCACGCCCTCTTCCTCATCGCCAGCATACTTGCCAACGCGATAAATCGCTTCCCGGATATACTCGGCAACATCTACGCAAGGGACATCTAAAACAGCATGATTCCCGTACTCCATGCATTCTCGCTCCATGTACTCTATCGCTCTCTCACTCAGCTCATCACTTTTTAGCGCTCTGGCAAACTCTGGAAAATTATGAGCTTCATCTACAATTACAATCAAGTCCCTTAACACCACTCCCGCACGCTCCAGAAGCATGCTCCGCAAAAAAGGCAATAGAAAATATATGTAAGGTAAGGTAATAACAACCGCATCTTTTAGCAGGTCTTTTACCGCCTCGTACGCGCAAACCTTATTTTTTAATGCAACATTTATAATCTCTTCCGATGTGTGCACCTCTTTGATATAATCTCTTATTTGCTCTCCATTTTCAATATAATTAGAAAAATATGGGCATGCATTCTCGTTGCCCTCGATGACCTCTTTCTTTAACTTACTGCAAATAAGGGATAGTTCTTCCGCGGTACCCATACTAATATCTTCACGCTCTATGGCAAGCGGGCACATGTGACCTCGACCTTGCAAACCTACGGCGAAAACACCTAACTTTTTAGATTCTTCAATGACCTTATGCTCTTGCGAGTTTGTGCGCACTAAGTAAAGAATTTTCAGATCATGCTTTAACGCGTAATTTACCGCCGGATATAGCGCCGTAATGGTCTTTCCAAAGCCCGTGGGAGCTTCTAGTACAATATGCCCACCCTCGCTCAATATGCTCTCAATATCATTTATCATCTCGACTTGCTGCGGCCTTATTTTATATGGAAACTGCACAGATAACAAAAAAGAATAAACATTAAAATCTTTGTGTTTGACTTATCTCATACTTTTCGCCCAAACACCAAGTACCCAGTGTGAGGCATCTCCACATTATCTGGCCTTGAACCCAGCGCACCCACATGCATACCGCGCATCATAATCTCGCATGCTTCTATCTCCACAAACCCCTTGCGCTCCAATTCTTTGTAAACTTTCTCCATCTGATTAAAAGTAGGCACATACGCTGAAAAGCAGCCACCAAAAGATAGCGATGTTTTTGCCATGGCCACAGCGTTCCAAGGGTCGGGAATATCCACAATAAATGCATCTAAGTCCCGCTCTTTAACATCTTTTCGCACATCACCGTGCTTAATTTCCCAGTGCCTGTGCTCCAATCGCCTAATATTATTTACCGCAAAATCAATGTGGTCCTGCCGAAGGTCGTATGTATAAACATGACCGTTAGGATAAGTGTAATAAAGGAGTGCGGTAGTTAGCGAGCCAGAGCCCACGCCACCTTCTACCACACGGCTTCCTGCACGAATCCCGCACCGCAAAATAATATAAGCTGCATCTTTCAAGCTAACTATCTGCGCCTTTCTCGAGATGGTGCTCATATAATCATGGAGGTTACTTTTTACAACAATATAATCCTCCAAGCCTAGCTTTACCGTGCCTTCTTTTAAAGATTTAAGCACCGCAAGATTATCCACTACATACATGCCATTACTTTGCCAAGCAACATATTTCTTCTTTTTGCCAATAAGAGTAAACATGCGCGGAAGATTGTAACGTGAGATTTAATCATTTCTCTGGAAGCTCAACCACAAAAACTGAACCTTTTGGCTCATTATCCTCTACCCATATTTTCCCGCCAAGAAGATGCGTTATATGCCTAGCTACCGCCAGCCCCAAACCCATACCAAATCTTGATGATGAGTTCTTTATTTGCTCAAAAATGAGCTCTTTTAGGTCATCTGGCACACCTGCGCCAGTGTCTGCAATTTTTATTAAGTATTTACTCTCTCTATTGCTGCATTCAACAGTAATATTACCTCCCTCTGGGGTATGGGCAATGGCATTATTAATTATATTTACTAGAACCTCTTCTATGAGCGTATCTGTAAATATGCTCTCTACATCGCAATATATAGTATACTCTATTTTCTTCTCATCTAGCTTTAGCTTGAAATTTGAAAATATATTTGTGAGCATGCTCTCAATATTGATTTTTTCATTATTTATGGCATTTTTATCCATTGTAAGCAAGCTTACTTTCTTAAACAGTTCTTTGATTTTTGAAACTACCTTTTGCATATCTTCAATGGTCTCTATGTCTACCCTGCCACTACCCTCGTTCATAAGCGAGATGAGCCCATCTAATATGAGTATGTAACTTTTCACATCATGAATAACTAGCATAGATATGCTCTCCATGTCCTCTACCTTCGTTTTCAATGCATTGTATTCTTTATGCGCATTATCTAGCTCTTGAAGCATGTCTGTTATTGGTACACATGCAATAATCTCACCTCGCACACCGCACCTGTAAACCCCAGAAGAGTGGTAAAAAATGAACAGGGAATCTTCACCTGCTTTATGCACAATGTACTTCCGCTCATCTTTTGATAAAGTTAGGGAATGGATAGAACCTAAAATCTCAATATCTTGCGCAACCTTCTTAAAAACTAATACTCCTCCTGAGCCTGAATTTACAGTCATTGTATGTATCTAAGTTGTTAAAGTATATTAAACTTCCCTCATGAATCCCAAGAATGGCATATAATCAAAATAACTTGAAAATAAAGAGATATAAAAACCAAAAACTCAAATAGAAGGTGCACCATCAACACGTATGGAGGATATAATTGACACCCTTAAGGAGATAGCAAAAATAGCCATGTATAAGTATGAAAATATACAAAAAGAGCACAAAGAGCTTTCAAAAAAAGTTTCTGTGGGGGCATACGGGCATCAATCATCACTTATGGACGTATCTGTAGAAAATGCGGTAATTGAGTACATAAAGAGCGAAAAACTGCCATTTAATATATTTACAGAAGAAGCGGGGCTCATAGACCGCGGATTTGAAAAGACTTTGATTATGGACCCTATTGAT
>JALULR010000085.1 GCA_027056155.1 DHVE2 group archaeon | reverse complement strand
ATAATAATAATACGTTACTCCGTTATTGACCTCTGTGTCTCTGTACTGCAACGTGCTGCCCGATACTTCATCTAAGTAGCTTTCCGCTCCAGAGCTCGTGCCTCTGTATATTTTGTACGCAGTTATGCTTGCACCGCCATCATCGCTTGGCTTGCTCCAGCTAAGCTCTACGTACCCATCTCCTGCGCTAGCTTGCAGGTGCTGCGGCGCTGCTGGCACGGTGGCCACTTGCTCGAATACTGCTGTAATGCTACCGGCATCTGTTATCGTGGCTGATGTAGAGTAAGAAGTTGCGCTATCTACGCTTACTCCGCCGCTAAGCTCCCAGTGGTCAAACTGATAGCCTGAGGCAGCATTTGCCGTAAGAGTATACGTGCCTTCTGCTATGCTTGCAGAGTCACTATCACCATAGGTATCTGAACCAAGCGTGATTGTGCCACCGGCACTGGGATTGATGTAAAAATCTATCTCGTATATGGGCACTTCTATCGTTTCGGTCACTTCGTTGCTTTCTTCACTCTCACCCACAGAGTTTACTGCTGTCACATAATATGTGTAAGTGCTTCCTCCCACTACGGAGGTATCATTGTAGCTCAGCTCGGAAGAGCTCACACTCGCCAGCAGCGTGCCGTTGCGGTATATTTTATACTCGCTTATGGGCGCAGAGCCGTGTCCTAATGGTGCGTTCCAGCTGAGCTGCACATAATCGTATCCAGCTTCGCCACGAAGCTCCAGCGGAGCAGTGGGCGCAAGCGGCGGCATCGGTACGCTCGTGCCTTTCAGCGGATACTCATCCCTCGCTCTGTTCATGCTATCAATCTCGTAAGGCCAGTCAACTATGCCATCATGCGGATTTTCATCATTCGTATCGTTATTGTTCGCCCACTCGTACCAGTAGTTGCCACGATTCGTTGCAGTATTGTACCATACATTGTTCGCTCCGCCATCGTACGCCTGCACATGCGAGGAGTTGTAAATATCTCCGGAGCCACGATTGTAGAAGAATGTGTTGTTGTAAATCACGTTGCCAGAGCCTGAAGCAATGTTAATCGCGTACCCGTCGCTCCTCACAATTTCATTGCCCGTTATTTTATTTCCGCTCGAGTTTTCCATCTGTATGCCCGTCGCATATCCACGAATGTAGTTGCCTGTGATGTTGTTATTCTCCGAGCCCGCAAGATAGAGCCCAGAGCTGTACAGCGCTTTTATCTCCTCTGCGCTCAGGGCACGGTTGTAGATGCGGAGGTCATCTATGGTGCCGTTGAAATAGTTCTCCCATATGTGAGCTTGTGCCAAAGTCAAGGGAATACCTTGTAAATTGAATGTAGCAGCAACACTTTGAGAAAATGCACCGTTAACATAGCTTCTTAATGTTTTTCCATCAAATGTAATTGCTACTTGTATCCATTCTCCTATTGGTAGACTAGGTTCTGCTTGCCCCCCATTCCAAACTCCAAATTGTGTATTTCCACCGCTATCTATCAACCAATGGTGGGATCCAGAACCTTCATTTCCGAGTAATAATATCCACGCTCTGTTTGGAGGCAAAACAGATACTTTAATCCACGCTTCTATAGTATGTTCTGTATCACCCGTGGATAGTCCCGAAATCGATGCCACTTTTACATAATCATTCTCACCGTCAAAGCTCAGTGCCTTCCCATGCACTCCATCAACCCACGTTGCATTATAAATCGTCCCATCGTTCCCGTTTCCGCTCACATCGTGCAAAATGTTGCCCGAACCTTCATCAAAATTGTAGTACGCCACGAGCCCGCGGGTGGGCACTTGCATTCTGCCGTTTATCTCATTTCCCCGCGCCGTGTTCCAGCTCGTGTTGTCCATCTTTATCCCTGTGCTCGCATTTATTCTATTCCCGATTACCGTATTATTATCTCCGCCGCTGAGCACTATTCCCGTATCGCCGTGAATCTTATTTCCGCTCACTGTATTGTGCGCCGAGCTCTGAATCGCAATTCCTGTGCTCGCATTTATCTCATTTTCCTCAATTACATTTCCCGCTCCGCCTTCCATCGAGATCCCGCCTCCCGGCACGCCCGCACTGCTGTACAGTGCCTTTATCTCCTCTGCGCTCAGCGCACGGTTGTAGATGCGGACTTCGTCAATAGAGCCTATAAAATAATTATCAACTCTTCCTATATTTCTTATAGGAACTGAATATGGTATTCTGCCCTTATAATAGTTTGTGGAATAAACCTCTTGCCCATTAACATATACTTTGTAATACGTTCCGTCAAAGGAGACTACCACAAAATTCCAATTATTTTCCCGTATGACATTTCCAACAACTAAGGAGTCCCAGTGTGTTCCGTCTCCAAATCCAGCATGTATCCATGTCTTTTTGTATACCCAAATAGATGGTGCTCTTCCTTCAACACTACCAGGCTGGTACCCCAGAAATCCATGAAAGGCATCATCGTTAATGTTAGGATTTATCCATACCGTCTCAGTAAATGTTTCCCCCACAATTAAATTGCTGTTATCGCCCATATCCACATAACTGCTTCCGTCAAACCTCAGCGCTTTGCCTCGAACTCCGTCTACCCATGTCGCCCCGTAAATCGTCCCATCGTTCCCGTTTCCGCTCACATCATGCAGAATGTTGCCCGAGCCTTCGTCAAAGTTGTAGTACGCGACGAGCCCATCGCTCAGCGATGCCTCGCCATCTATTCTATTTTTCTTTATTGTATTTCCGCTCGCATTCACAATTTCTATTCCATCCCCTGCAGATATGTTATTCTCCATCACCCTATTGCCAGTGGTGCTGTTGAGCACCAAGCCGGCATTATTCCAATTGATTGTATTTTCCGTGATATTGTTCATTGCTCCACCGCTTAGCTCTATTCCCTCGCCGCTTATCTCACCCATGCTTATGCTCACATCGTCTATGTACCACCCCTCGTACGTGTTGCTGGAATCGCTGGTAAACTCAAAAGCGAGTTTAATGC
>JALULR010000084.1 GCA_027056155.1 DHVE2 group archaeon | reverse complement strand
CATGGAAGAAGATAATGACCCCATTGATTGCCTGGTTATATCGTATGATTCTTTTCCACATGGTGTGCTAGTTCGAGCCATACCGGTGGGTATGCTTGTAACAGAGGACGAGCATGGACCAGATAGGAAGATAATTGCTGTTCCACACCCATCTGTGGACCCTAGAAATGAAGGCATCAGAGATATTGGTGATATTCAAAAAAGTGTGCTTGAGCAAATAAAGCATTTCTTTGAGCATTATAAAGAATTGGAGAAAAATAAGTGGGTTAATATAGTAGGGTTCAAAGGTGCGGCAGAGGCAAAGGGAGCTATAATGAAGGCAATAGAGCGCAAGAGAGCATGAAAAGAATTATGGGCTATGATGAGAAAACATAGCAGAACTATGACGAAGATCTTGAGTGCTGAGCCCAAATATAAAAATAAAAAAAGTCAGCGCTTGTAAGATGGTATTCTCTCCAAAAGCATTCCCTCGATTTGCAGAGGTTTAAGCATCTTCGCTATATTCACTGCTTCTTCCAACTTTGCCTTTGAATCTGCATATATTCTATACAGTACCTCGCCTTTTTCTACTTTGTCACTCTTTTTCTTGTTAAGTAGTATGCCAGCGCCTTTGTCCTTTGGCGCACCGGCAGTGCGAGCGATTCTCACAAGCGCTTTATTTGACACAATTGAGATATATCCCTCTTCTGGTGAATGTATATCCGCTTTATACTTGCCCACTGGCACATCATCGCTCTTTTCTATCCCTCTCGAACCCTGCGCATTTATTATCTCTAAGAATTTCTCTCTTGCCTTTCCTGCTTTCAGCGCATCTCTTGCCATGTCCTTTCCCTCGCCACGCTCTGCTATGTTCCCTAACTCTAAGAGCATTCCTGCGATGTCCGTTGCTTTTTCTAGGAGCGATGTGCTCACGTTCTTTCCTTCTAAGGCTATCATTGCTTCTTTCGCTTCCAAAGCAGGGCCTATCGCCCGCCCTACTGGCTGACCGCCATAAGTTACGGCGGCTTCTACAGTTATGCCCAATCTAGAGCCTAGCTCTATGAAATCCATAGCGTATTTTCTTGCAGTTTTCTCATCAGGCACTTTGGTTTCAGGGCCCATTGGTATATCTAAAACCATGAAATTTGCACCCACTGCCTTTTTCTTTGCCATCACACTAGCCAATACCTGCGAGTGCGGGTCTATACCTAATGGATATTCCACATGAACTATCTTATCGTCCGCAGGTGCAAGATTCACTGCTCCGCCCCATGCAAGCGTGGCACCAACATCATCTACAATTCTCTTTATGTCGTTGATTTTTAAATCTACATGCGTGAGCACTTCCATAAGGTCTGCGGTGCCTGCTGCGCTGCTAATCGCCCGTGAAGAGGTCTTTGGTATTTTAAGTCCAAGACTCGCCGCAATGGGCACTGCGATAGGTGCATATTTATTGCCCGGCACGCCGCCGATGCTATGTACATCAAATACAGTGTACTCAAAATCAATGGTATCTCCGCTTTCTACCATTGCCATGGTAGTCCATTCTGTCTCATCCATGTCCATGCCCCTTATTTGAATTGCAGTCACATATGATGTGAGCTCAATAAGAGATATATTATCTTCGCTTATGTCCTTAATTACAGAATATACCTCATCTTTTGTGAGCTTCTCACCATATATCTTTTTCTTTATGTATTCAACGCTATTTGGCCTCATTGTAGGTGTAATTCGAACAACATCTCCATTTTTCACACCTAATTTTTCTGCAATTTCAATAAACATACCTACCTCGCCATGCTTTATCATGCTCTGCGAAACACTTACTATGCCTGTTACAAGATGCCCCTTTATGCCAACTTTCGCTCTTTCTTGGGGATGTAACCCGAGCTCTCTTGCGTCTTCTTCGTTCAGCACTATTTCATAACTTCCTACTTCCACATCTATTCTTTTAACTTTCAACTCCAAACTGCATCACCTCCTTTATTATCTGGTATGCTAAATAGGGGGATATTATACCACGCTCGGTTATTATTGCATCTATATAATCTGGGGGCGTGGCATCGAATACCGGATTGCGGAATTTGACACCGGGAAAATCCTTAGGCTCTGCTATCTCTTCTGCGGGTCTTTCTTCGATTTCTACAAGCTTGCCAATCACCGTTTCCGGTGAGAACTTATATGTCTCTGCAGCCACTAAGAACGGTACTCTAGCCTCGTGTGCTACCAGCGCAACCTGCGATGTGCCTACCTTGTTTATAACTGCACCGTTGCTTGCAATGGTATCCGCGCCTACTATTACTATGTCTATGTCCCGCATAAAATAGCGCACTGCCGAATCGACTATCATTGTTACATCTATGCCCTCCTTAGATAGAGCACGAGAGGTTATGTGTCCTTGCAACCATGGCCTAGTCTCAGTATTGAACACACGTATGTCCTTGCCAGAGCGGTGCGCTTGAATAATTACCTCTAGCGCTGCAGAAGAGTTGCAATGTGTAAGTATTGTTGAGCCATCTCTAATACGTTCAGCACCAAATTTACCTATCTTCTTTACCGATTCTAGCGACATACTTATGAACGCCTCTGCGTTTTTCACTATGCTTGTTTTCTTCTCGTCTAATGTATCCCCATTAATGCGATTTAATACATAATAAACTGCATTTCTCAGGGAAACTGCAGTGGGCCGAGTTGACAGGATATAATTTGAAACCTTTTCTAACTCTGTTTGAAACTCTGCTTCCTCACCTTCGTATTCCATCGCAAAGTACTTTAGTGCCTCTGCTGCTGCTCTAGCTATTTTGCCAGCTCCTCGAATTTTCATGCTTTTTATACCCTCTCCAATTTCTTTAACTTTGGCGTGCATAGACGGGGGTATTCACTTGCTATTATTTATTTTTTTCTTGAGTGTATTATACACTGTATTATACACCCACATGTGTCAGTAAAAGAGGAAGAAGATGGAAAAAAGTAAATTAGCAGTGAGAAATGTGGGGT
>JALULR010000083.1:1413-11168 GCA_027056155.1 DHVE2 group archaeon | reverse complement strand
GCAGACCTCTTGCCAAGAGTGTGAGCTTTGTTATTATTGAGAAGAGGTGAATTGTATGAAAGGTATTGCAGGTAATCAGAGTCGCGGATTGCCCACCGGTGCACAGTTAGTTTGTGCGGATAACACTGGTGCTAAGGTAGTGGAAATCATACAAGTTCTAAATTTCCATACAACGCATAGGCAGTATCCTGTGGCAGGTGTGGGAGATATGGTAATGGTAAGTGTGAAAAAAGGCACACCTGATATGCGTAAAAAGGTGTTTCCAGCAGTAATAATTCGCCAGAGAAAGCCGTTTAAGAGAGCTGATGGCACAGTTGTACAATTTGAAGATAACGCTTGTGTGATAACCACAAATACTGGTGAGACGAAGGGTAGCGAGATAAAGGGGCCTGTTGCTAGAGAGGCTACCGAGCGCTGGCCTAGAGTTGCCGCAATATCTAGTATTATTGTGTGAGGTGATGAATGATGGTATCTCAGCATCCAAGAAAGCAGAGGAAGATGCGCTACGAAGCACCAAAGCATCGTAGGCAAAAGATGATGAAATCTCATCTAAGTAGAGCATTGTATGAAAAATATGGCATGCGAAACTTGGTAGTACGTAAGGGAGACATAGTAAGAGTGATGCGTGGTAAGTTTAAGGGGCACGAGGGCAAGGTTGTTGAAGTAAATCTCAAGAATATGAAAATAGCTGTTGAAGGAGTAACTATTCGTAAGACTGATAACAAAAGTGTTCAGTTTTGGATGGACCCGTCAAATGTGGAAATTGTAAAGCTTGAGCTAAGTGATAAAAAGCGCAAATCGAAAATATACGCAATGGCAGAAGAGCGCCGTGGCACAATAGTAGAAGAGGAGGAATACGAAGAGGAAGAGGAGAGCTCCGAGGCGGAGGAAGAACCTGAAGAAGAGCAGGTACCTGATGAGGAGAATAACGCTGATGAAGAAAATAATGAAGAAGAGGTGAACGAAGATGAGTAATCACTTAAAGCGCCTTACAACACCGAGAATTTGGAAGATTCCCAAGAAAGAATATCCATTTGCCCCAAAGCCTTCGGCTGGACCTCATGCAAGCAATAAGGCAATACCTTTGGTTATAGTTTTGAGAGACATGCTCCATGTAGCGGATAACAGGAGAGAGGCAAGAAAGATACTTGCTCAGAGATTAATTAAGGTTGATGGAAAGGTGCGGACTGATTCTAATTTTCCAGTGGGATTCATGGATGTAATCACTGTGGGAGATAAGCACTATCGTGCAATGTATGACATACGTGGAAACTTGCGATTGGTGGAGATTCCAGAGGGGCATGCTTCGTGGAAGCTAGCGCGAGTGGAAAATAAAACTGTTGTTAAGGGTGGAAAAATTGTGCTAAACTTGCATGACGGGCGCAACATAATGATTGATGAAAACAAATACCGCTCTGGCGATGTGCTTAAAATAAAGGTGCCCACACAGGAGATAATTGGTAGCTACTCTATAAAAGAAGGTAGCGTTGCTATGATAATTGGTGGAACGCATAGAGGTCAAGTTGTACACATAAAAAGTTATACTGTTACTAAGAGTCCAATGGACAATGTGGTTTCATTTGAAGAAGGCTTTGAAACACTTAAGAGAAACGTGTTTGTTGTTGGGGTAGGTAAGCCGGAGGTAACCATTCCTGAGGTGAGTGCCCTATGAACGAGAAGAAGCTAAATAATCCAATGCGCCGAATTATGATAGACAAGGTAGTAATTAATATTGGTGTGGGTGAAGCTGGTGAGAAACTCAGACGTGCACAGCGCGTTATAGATATACTTACAGGTGCAAAGCCTGTCCAGCTCAAATCTCAAAAAACTATTAGAGATTTCAATATTCGAAAAGGGCAGCCCATTGCTGTGAAGGTAACTCTTAGAGGCAAGAGTGCGGAAGATTTCCTTAAGAGAGCATTGTGGGTTCGAGATAACAAGGTTGCAAACTACTCGTTTGATGCGCAGGGCAACTTAAATTTTGGCATATCTGATTACACTGAGTTTGAAGGGGTAAAATATGACCCGGAGATTGGTATATTTGGTATGGATGTGAATGTGGTGTTTAAGCGTCCGGGCTATCGTGTGGCTAGGAGAAGATTAAAGAGAGCAAAGGTTCCTCAAAGACACAGAATAACTAGAGAAGAGGCAATGCAATATATGAGGGATAACTTCAATCTCAATATACTGGAGGTGGAATAATGGTCCGTGTGGTTCTCAGACCAAAGAAGAAATTTGGAAGGAGCGAAGGTTGCGTTCGCTGTGGTAGAAAGAGAGGTGTGATTAGGAGATATGGACTCAGGCTCTGTAGGCAGTGCTTTAGAGAGGTTGCCTATGAGTTGGGGTTCAGGAAATATTCGTGAGGTGGTGAAATATGCAGAATGATCCTCTGAGTGATGCGCTTTCTAAGATAAACAATGCGGCAATGGCTGGGCGGAGGGAAATAGTAATAAGGCCCGCATCCAAGCTAGTTGGTAGGATATTGAAAATTATGGAAGAGCATGGATATTTAGAAGAGTTTGAGTATGTGGAAGATGGCCGTGGTGGAATGTTTAAAGTGCGCATAGGTGCAACAATCAATAAGTGTGGAGCTATAAAACCTAGATTCTCTGTAAAGAGAGACCAGATGGAGAAATATGAGGCGAGGTATCTTCCAGCTCAAGACTTTGGAATACTAATCATAACTACCAATCGCGGTGTGATGACTCAATCAGAAGCTAAGGAGATAGGAGTGGGTGGAAAACTCCTAGCGTATGTGTACTGAGGTGATATAAGTGCCAGTTGCAGCAGAAGTTAAGCATGAGGTCGAAGTTCCAGATGGTGTGAGTGTGCGTTACAAAGATTACATTCTCCATGTAAAAGGTCCCAAGGGAGAGCTAAAAAGGGAGTTTATACATGACCGCGTCTCCCTTAGTGTCGATGGAAATA
Source organism: DHVE2 group archaeon (assembly GCA_027056155.1). Lineage (GTDB taxonomy): Archaea > Thermoplasmatota > Thermoplasmata > Thermoplasmatales > Aciduliprofundaceae > JAADDK01. Next base: position 8,240 of record JALULR010000083.1, on the reverse strand, counting down.
AAATAATAGTGTACTGTGCGCTACCAAAGAAGAAAGATTATGCGATAGCAGGTACATGGAAAGCCCATATCAACAATATGCTCAAAGGCGTCACAGAAGGATTTGAATACCATCTAAAAATACTTTTTGCTCATTTTCCAATGAAAGTTACGGTGAAAGGAGACCGGGTAGTAATTGAGAACTTCCTTGGAGAGCGCTCGCCTAGATATGCAAAGATACATGGTGATGCCAAGGTTGAGATAAAGGGCGATATGGTTATAGTTAAAAGTGCAAATAAAGAGCATGCAGGGCAAACTGCGGCAAATATAGAGCGAGCAACGCGTATTAAGGATAGAGACCCTAGAGTATTCCAAGATGGGATATATATTGTAAAAAAGGGGTGACTTAAATGGTAAAAGCAAAGCCAAAACTCACTGATGAGGAAAAAAAGCTTCTTCGCTTGCGAAACAAGATGAATCGTTCAAGGCCAAAATTCAGGCGACAAGAGTGGTTTAGATACAAGAGATTAGGTGATGCATGGCGCAAGCCCACTGGAAAGCATTCTAAGCTGGGTAATCACAAAGGATATAGGCCACCTGTTGTGGATTCTGGATATAGAGGGCCCAGAAAGGTTCGTGGTCTTCACCCATCGGGATTCAAAGAGGTACTTGTGCATAATCCCGCGGAGGTAGAGCGGGTTAATCCTGATACCGAAGCAGTACGAATATCTAGCAAGGTGGGTATGAAAAAGAGACTGGAAATTGAGAAAAGAGCCAAAGAACTTGGAATACGAGTTCTAAATCCGCATCTCTCCGAGGGAGGTGAGGAATGATGGACGTGCGATTTCAGAGAAGAATTGCTGCAGAGCTTCTCAAGTGCGGTGTAGAGCGCGTGTGGCTGGACCCGAATGGGTTAGATGAGATAAAAGAGGCAGTAACTCGCGAGGATGTGCGTATGCTAATAAAAAGAGGTTTGATTCGAAAGGTTCAGAAAAAAGGAGTATCCCGCGCGCGTGCTAATTACATTCATGCTCAAAAAGAGAAAGGGCGCCGTAGTGGTCCGGGCTCTCGAAAAGGTAGAAAATACGCGAGGTATCCTCGCAAAACTAGATGGGTTAAGAACATACGCTCAATTCGGAGAACCCTCAGAGATTTGAGAGATTCGGGTGCCATTGATCGGCATACTTATAGGCGCTTCTACATGCTGGCCAAGGGTGGCACCTTTAAAAATAAAAATCATCTCCTAATGCATATGAAGGCAGAGGGATATATTAAGGAGGAATGAATATGGCAGAGAACGCTATATACCGGGTGAAGATGCGCAGGCGCAGAGAATCCAAAACCGATTACCGTAAACGGCTAGCGCTTTTGAAATCAGAGAAGCCGAGGATAATTGTAAGAAGAACGAACAAGAGGATAATAATTCAAGTTGCAGAGTATCATGAAGATGGAGATAGAATTTTGCTTACTGTTACATCAGATATGCTAAGAGAATATGGCTGGAATCGTTCGTACAAGAGTATTCCTGCTGCTTACTTAGCGGGCTATTTAGCTGGAAAGCGCGCTATAAAGTGGAAAATAGGCAAGGCAGTTTTAGATATTGGCAGACATCCAGCAATTGCAGGCACAAAATTATTCGCAACTTTGAAGGGCATGGTTGATGCGGGTATGGATATTCCGCATGCTGAGGACATGTATCCTTCAGATGAGCGTATAGTAGGAAAGCATATTGGTGATGATGTTGAAAAGATGTTTAATGAAGTGAAATCCAAGCTGGAGGTATGAATATGGCAGAATGGGTTCCTAAAACAAGGCTGGGCAAGCTAGTAGCAGAGGGAAAGATAGCCTCCATGTCACAAGCTCTCGAGAGCAATTTACCTTTGAGAGAGCCGGAGGTAGTTGATGCGCTTCTTGATAATATCATGGACGAGGTTATCGATGTTCGCATGGTTCAAAGAATGACCGATAGTGGTCGTAGAGTAAAGTTCTCTGTGATGGTTGCTGTGGGCAATGGTGATGGCTTTGTAGGTATAGGTACAGCCAAAGCTAAGGAAGTGGGTGCAGCTATACGTAAAGCTATAGTAGATGCAAAGCTTAATATAATAGAAATAAAAAGAGGCTGTGGTTCTTGGGAATGCGGTTGTGGTATGCCTCATTCCGTGCCGTTTCAAGTAACGGGAAGCAGTGGCTCCGTACGTGTGACATTAAAGCCTGCACCTAAGGGTGTTGGTCTTGCGGTGGGAGATGTGGCTAAAACAATCTTAAAGCTTGCAGGAGTGAAAGATGTTTGGGGCTTTACACAGGGTCACACTAAGACTACTGTAAATTATGCAATGGCTACCTTTGATGCCCTTAGGCAAACGAGAATTATGCGTATAAATTCCCGGTTAGTTATGCCAATCTATAAAGGAGGTGTAGATAATGTTAGCAGTGATCAGAGTTAGAGGTCGCACAGGCATTAGAAAGGACATAGAGGACACGTTAAAGATGCTAAATCTCACACGGATAAATCATTGTGTCCTCATACCGGAGACTCCCGCATATAAAGGCATGCTCCAGAAAGTTAAGGATTATGTAACCTGGGGAGAGATAGATTCCGATGTGGCAACTAAGTTAATTTCAAGAAGGGGAAGGCTATATGGTGATGTGCCAATTACCGACGAGTACATAAAAGAGCGTATGGGCTATGAGAACATTGCAGAGTTTGCCAGTGCGATGGTCGCGGGTAAGGCAGTATATAAAGATGTGCCCAATGTAAAACCGGTATTTAGGTTGCATCCTCCTTTAAAGGGCTGGGAAAAGACAAAGAGACACTATACGGAAGGCGGAGCTCTTGGATATAGAGGTGACAAAATTAACGAACTTATCCTAAAGATGCTAGGGCCCGGAGGTGAGTAAGAATGGCAAATAGGAAGTCAAGGAAAATGAGAGGCTCAAATACCTATGGTCATGGAAGAAAGGGCAGACGTGGAAAGGGACGTAAAGGCGGCAAGGGATTGCCGGGCATAGGAAAGCACCACTGGAGCTATGCAATAAAGCACCCAGAGTATCTGTGGGGTAATCATGGATTTACATCGCATCATCCTAAAGAGAGCATAGAGGCAATCAATGTGGGCGAGTTAAACGAGCGTATAGATGATATGTTAGATAAGAAACTAGTGTTATTTGATGGAGACAAATATGAAGTTGACCTAAGCATACTTGGCGTTAATAAGCTTCTTGGGAGAGGTAAGGCTACCAAGAAGATGATAGTTAAGGTTAAATATGCCAGTAAGATTGCGGTAGAGAAAATCCAGGAGGCAGGTGGTGAAGTAATCAATGCCTGACGAGGAGATTCCTAGGAAAAAGGGAGTAGCGCTCCCCATAGTGATCTCTTGGTTTGTATTTGCGTATCTTTACTTCTCTATTTTAGATTGGAAATTACTTGGATTCATGGATTTTATCAATAACATTATTGTGGGTAGATGGTTAGATTTTCTTATATTCTCTTTGTGGAGTGTACCTCTTTTTGCACTTGGATATTTAATGCTGTCTTACGGTGGAGATAAGAGCAAGCTTTACGGCTTGGAGCCTGTAATAAATTATCTCCCTATCATTAAGAAACCAAAGGGTCATGTTCACTTTAGACAGAAATTAATGTGGACTATATCCGTACTTTTGCTATACTTTGGATTAACAAATATATATATTTATGGTGTGGACCAGCAAAAAGTTGTAGACCTGTTTGCATCTTTCCGTGCCATCATGGCAGGAGCCTCAGGCTCACTAATGCATCTTGGAATTGGACCTATAGTTACTGCGAGTATCATAATGCAGTTATTTGTAGGTGCCAAAATATTTAATATTGACCTCACTGATGAGGAGGATAAGGCAATTTATCAGGGCACTCAAAAGCTTCTGGTTGTAATTATGATATTTGTGGAAGCTATACCGCAAGTTTATGGGTATTTGCAGCCTTCAAACCAATTTATAAGTGGGCTTGACGCATTTGCTCCCGGATACGGTGATTTTCTAGCAAAGTTCATCATAGTTATACAATTGTTCTTTGGCTCGTACATAGTTTTCCTCATGGATGAGTTGGTTTCAAAGTGGGGAATTGGCTCAGGTATATCGCTATTCATTGCTGCGGGAGTTTCTCAGGCAATATTTACGGGCACAATAAATTGGATACCCACAAATGAAAATTTACCAATGAGCTTATCTAACCCACCCAGTGGCTGCATTCCTAAGACAATATATATGCTTCAGAATATGAGTGCAGCTCAGCTATTTGGTGGAGGTATCGAGCGTATCCTATTTTCGCCACCAAATCCTATTATCGCTCTATTAGGTACTACATTGATATTCTTCCTTGTGGCGTATGCGGAGAGCACAAAGATTGAGTTGCCTTTGGCTCATGAGCGCGCTAGAGGCGCAAGAGGTAGATATCCTATCAAATTGATGTACTCATCTAATATACCTGTGATTTTAACATCTGCTTTGCTTGCCAACGTGGCGATGTGGTCTATGCTATTTTGGTCAAATCCTACTTTGAGCAAGATTCCTATATTAGGGCATAATCCGTGGATTGGCGAGTATCCAACGCCTCAGCAGGCGCAACAATGGGGTATACAGCCAACTACACCTATAGGAGGATTAGCTTACTATCTAAATAGAGTTAGAGGTCTCGCGTATTGGCTCTTGCCGTTGATGAATCCACAGAGATATTATCAGGTATTCACGTATCAGACTTACTGGGAACTAGTTATTCACGTCATTGTATACGTTACTTTCATGGTGGGGATGAGCATACTATTCGCCAAATTCTGGATTGAAACTGCGAACATGAATGCAAAGGCGATAGCAAAGCAGATACAGTCCAGCGGCATGCAGATTCCAGGATTCAGAAGAAGTCCTGCGGTACTGGAAAAGATATTGAATAAGTATATACCTGCTGTTACAATACTTAGTGGATTCCTCATCGGTGCTCTTGCAGCATTTGCAGATTTAATAGGTACCGTAGGTAATACATCAGGTACGGGAGTGCTGCTTACCGTGGGTATATTCATACAGTTCTACGAAGCCATGGGTCGCGAGCAGTTGATGGAGATGCATCCGGTGATACGGCAGTTCTTCGAGTGATAGGTATGAGAGTAATAGTAGCAGGTGTGCCAGGAGCTGGAAAAACTAGCATAATGAGAGAAGTTGCAAACCGAACAAATCACGACATAGTGAATTATGGCACACTCATGCTAGAGCTTGCCAAATCTAGGAATTTAACAAATGATAGAGATAGCATACGAAAACTACCAATTGAAATTCAGAAAGAGCTTCAAAAAGAGGCAGCTAGGAAGATTGGTGAGATGGATGATGTCATAGTCGACACTCATCTTACCATAAAAACCCCTGCTGGTTATTTTCCCGGGCTTCCAGAGTGGGTGTTAAAAGAGATAAATCCAAACTTGATAGTGGTCGTTGAGGCGGTGCCGCATGAGATAATGCGCCGCAGAAGGCTTGATAATACTCGAAAACGCGATTTTGAAACTCAGGGAGATATAAAAGAGCATTTAGACGCAAATAAATACGCTGCGTTTGCCTGCTCTATTCTTACAGGCGCACCGGTGATGATTCTTACAAATCGAGATGGTATGCTTGAGCAAGCGGTGGAGCGATTCATGGAGGCATTTAAATGAGTGAAGGCAATGATGGAAATGATGGTGTAGAGCAAAATGTAACACAATCTTCGCCTATGGGTCAGAAATCGTCTATGACTAGCCTATATTTTATGGTGTTCTTTCTTTTGATGATAATTCTGTTCATACCTGGAATACGCACTGCTCTTGGTATAGCAGCAGGGTTTATATTTAATCCGTTGTTTGCATTTAATGGGAAGTACCCTCTTTATACAATCCTTTCCACAGGTGTTGTGCTTACCTTAATCAATGTATGGGCGCGGCATCACTATACAGATTGGATAAAGATGGCTAAGAGCCAAGCAAAGATGAAGGCATTCAACCAAGTTTATCGCGAAGCCCTTAAAAAGCAGGATCTATCCAAGATTGAAAAACTCAAAAAGAAGCAGATGGAGTATATGAGCGAGAGCATGGAAACTCAGTCGCAGATGATGAAGGCTACAATGATAACTCTTCTAATAGTGATTGCTATATTCACTTGGCTTTGGACGTTTATGCAATACATTGCAAGTTATACGTACATGGCTGTGCCTTGGGCTTTCAATGTGGATATGAACTCCTCGTTTATATTTCCGTGGTGGTTGTGGCTATACTCAGGTATAACCATGCCTTTAGCATGGGTTGTGCAGTACATATTCAAGTACTTTGAGTTCACTAAGAAACTTGAGGAGCTTAATGCTCATCAGGAGATTGAGGAGAGCGTTGAAGATGAGAGTAACGATTAGCGGCCCTCCGGGAAGCGGTAAGACAACAGTGGCAAAGCTCCTTGCTAGAAAGTTGAATTACTCCCTAATCTCAGGCGGCGAGGTTTTCAGGAAGAAGGCAAAGGAGATGGGCATGGACTTAATTACTTTCAGCCATTATGCCGAGCAGAATCCGGAGGTGGACTATGCCATTGATGATGAAATAGTGCGTCTTGCTGCCACCATGGACGATGTTATTATAGATTCTCGGTTGGGTGGTTGGATGCTTCACAGGAAAGGCATACCTGCTCTTAAAATATATATCAATGCCACTCCCGAAATTCGTGCTAAGAGAATACAGAAGAGAGACGGCGGAGAATATGAAAAGGTTCTTGAAGAAATGTTAGCTAGAGAAAATAGCGAGAAGAAGAGATACGGTGAGCTTTACGGTATTGATTTTTCCGATTTGAGCATCTATGATATGGTCATTGATT
>JALULR010000083.1:0-1403 GCA_027056155.1 DHVE2 group archaeon | reverse complement strand
TATCTCCTGAAGAGATTGTATCCAAAATCATGGATGTGATGCAATGAGCATCGACTCGCTTCTAAATTTTGGGGTAGTTATCATTGACAAGCCACGAGGACCCACGAGTCATCAGGTCAGCGCATGGGTTCGTAAAATTCTTAATGTGAATCGCACGGGACATGCGGGTACGCTTGACCCAAAAGTTACTGGTGTGCTTCCTGTGGCGTTAAATCGGGCTACAAAAATTATCAACTATCTCCATTATCAGCCGAAAGAGTACATATCAGTGATGCGCCTTCATTCTGATATAGGCGAGAAAAAATTGCGCGAAGTTTTTAAGGATTTTGAAGGGCAGATATACCAAATACCACCTGTTAGAAGTGCTGTTGCGCGTAGGTTGAGGAAGAGAATGGTGTACGAGCTTGAGTTCATGGAGAAGCAAGACACCCTTGTGCTTTTCCGTGCGAGGGTTGAATCGGGCACATATATCAGGGCGCTTTGCAGAGACATGGGCGATGCTCTGTGCATCGGTGCGCATATGGAAGATTTACGACGTGTCTCTACGGGACATTTCACCGAAGATTATGCAGTTTCCCTTACAGATCTTCTTGATGCTTACATCTTCTGGAAAGAAGATGGCGATGCTTCTTTGCTTGAAAAGTACATTCTTCCCGGCGATTCTATCGTTTCTTTTCTTCCTCGGATAGTGGTTTATGACTCCGCTCTAAATAACTTGGCAAATGGCTCACCACTTTACAAACCGGGTGTTGTGAGCATGCCCAAGCTTCAATCCGGTGACCTGTGCACTGTGTATACTGAGAGCGGTAAATTTATCTCAGTCTCTCGAGCAGTGCTCGATGACGATATAATTGCGGTACCCGAAAGGGTTATTGTGGAGTAAATCTTTATCTTGACGTTTTTCATGAGCCCATTATGAATGAGATATTAGCTAAGATTGAAAGTATGCGCGACGAGATAGTGAAATTCACTACGGATATGATATCTATACCTGCGGTAAACCCTGCTTTTGGCGGTCAGGGTGAAGAAGCCCGAGCGACTTTTTTAGAGAAAAAGCTCAAGGAAATATGCGATGAAGTAAAGAGATACGATGCAGTTGACGAGAACGGCTTGAAGCGGCCCAATTTGGTTGGTATAATATTCGGAGAAGATAGGTCGCATACCTTATGGATTCTATCTCACATGGATACCGTGCCAGAGGGAGATATTTCCTTGTGGAACCACCATCCTTACGAGCCGGTTGTAGAAGGTGATAAAATATACGGAAGAGGCACGCTAGACGATGGTCAGGGCATTGTTTCCTCTTATTTTGCAGCCAAAGCCATATTGGAGAGTGGAAAAAGGCCTCATTATAATCTCGGGCTTGTGTTTGTTGCGGACGAAGAAGCTGGAAGCAGGTACGG
>JALULR010000082.1 GCA_027056155.1 DHVE2 group archaeon | reverse complement strand
CCTCTGGAGGTATACATATGAGCGGTGAGGAAATTGGAGATCTTAGCATGCTGGATCAAGTACAGTCCATTCTAGCTAAAGTTAAACAAGAAGCAGCAGAATTAAAGAAAAGAAAGGCAGAGCTTGAGGAGATGGAAAAGTCAATTAAAGAAAAAGAGAATGCTTTAGAAGAGCGAGAGCGCAAAATAGAAGAAAAAGAAAAGTTTCTTGAGAAAAAAAGCGCCGAGCTCGAAGAATACATGAAAAATGTAGAGAAGAAAGAGAAGGAAGCAGAGGCGAAGATGGAAGAAATAAACAGGAGAATTGCTGCAATAACTGCCGCAGAATCTACACTTAAAGAGTATGAGGAGGGCATTAAGGGACTTAAAGAATCCATGGAAACAAAGATGAATAACCTTCAAGAGTTTGAAAATTACGCTAAGCAAGCTATTGATAACATATTGCAAAAGGAGCAAGAAGTAATAGGCCAAGGATTGAATGTGGCCCAACTCGAGACCTCACTTTCAGACCTAAAGGAGAGAATGTACAAGGCAATACAGGGGCTCACCGGCGAGATTACAATAAACCCTGAAGAGGTAAAGACTGAGCAAAAGACCGAAGAGAAGGCAGAGAGTGCCCCCGAGACGCAAGAAGCTCCTAAGGAAGAGAGTAAGGAGGAGAAAAAAGAAGAGAGCAATGAAGAAGGCGGCGAGACACAGCAATACGAGATAGTAGAAGTTGATGGTGAAGAATTCATAAAATGCCCACAGTGCGGCACGCTTAACTCAAAAGATGCTATAATGTGCTACAACTGTGGCTATGTATTCAAGCCGGAGGAGCTTGGAGACTAAAGCTCTTTCACTATCTTTTTTTTAATAAACTATTTTATTACCACAGCATTCACCTTGTGTGGATAAGTGGAAAACGTACTTGCTAATAGCCGTAATACCAATGATTGGCGGCACAGCGTCGAAGCTTATGCGTGTGATTATTGCATTTTCGCTTAGAGATACTGGTATATCCGTTTTTGATATTACTATACTATCCTCATCGTTCATGCTCTCTCGTGCATTCTTATCTCCAGTCATGGGAAGGTGGGCAGATAGAGGCATGAAACGCTACAAGCTCATACTCGTAGGCTTTGCAGGATTGCTTATAGATTCACAACTCTACTTACACTTACCGTATTTTGGAGTGCTCGGCCTTAGGGTATTAGATGGTATATTTAGCGCAATGGTATGGCCCACAATGCAGGCAATTGTGCATTTTTCATCGCCAAACAAGCTTAAAGCGCGAATAATGAGCATGTACTTTATAATGGGCTCAGTGGGCATGTCGCTTGGGTATATCCTATACTCTTATACTCTAGGCCAAGTTTTATACGCTGTATTTTTAGTGGCAATCATGTACACTCTCGAATTAATTATGAGCTTTGCTTTGAAGGGCACAGAGCCTCAAAACAAAGAGATAAAGAAAAACACACGCCATGGCAAGATTAACCTCCAGCTATTCACAATGGCGTTTACTTTTGGCATGTACATATCTCTAGGAAACGAAGTGATTTTGTTCTATTTGGCAGAGGTTATGGAGCTCGGCAAAGCAGATGCAACCATGATTCTGTTTGCAGGCGTGCTTATATCCTTGCTCGGTAGCATACTATTCGGGCATCTTGCTGACAAAAAGGGATTTAAAAATGCACTGCTCTTGCTTGGAATAATCGCACCAATATCCGCAATATTTATAGCAATAAACAATACAAGCTTTGTTATCCTTGGAGTATTTTTAATGTTTATTGCAGGCAGAGGGTTCACTCCTATATCCAGAAGCTTTACTGCGAGCGTGGGCAAAGACATAGGCACATCTTTAGGGTTTGTAAATTTGTCCTCCAACCTAGGCTCAATGCTCGGCCCATTAATTGGTGGAGTTATGCTGGACCATTTTGAAAATTACAAATACATTATATTCAATTTATCTGCTTTGAGCTTTTTGGCACTTGGTGCCCTCGCATTTATAAGCGCTCTTGCTTTTCATGCCTCGCAAGCTCGCTCAGTCGTGAGTTGATAAACAGAAGAGCGCTACTGAGATTCGCCTCGTTGTTGTAATTAGACAATAGCTCTACTGCATTTCTATTATTTATTTTCATGTTTGCAAATTCGAGCATGTTTTTAAGCGCTCGCGTGAGCTCGTCCACAATGGTTATATTTGCAGTTTGAGCAGTTCTAGATAGGGGATTCAAGTCAATGGTTATAACAAATTTACCCATGTCCCTCAGAGCTTTTGTTCTGTCTCCGTCCTCTAAAGGAACTAGAACAGTGTCAGCAGAGTATATACCCGCCTTTGTGCAAAGCGCTCGCGCATGCTCAAGTCCGTCTATTCGAGCGTCTGGCACTTCGCCCAATACCACATATCCACGAGCTCTAAATTCATCTGCTATTCTCCTAACTCTCTCTTCTGTACGATAAAATAAATTCACCTCTACTTTCATATTAAGCGCCTTTGCAAGCGCAATTACCTCATCAATAGCAAGCGCAGCAACATTGCCGTTGACCGAAAAAACAGGAGCTTTCGATTGCTTTATTTTCAGCACCGCCGCTTGCTCTGCAAGCTTGGCAAAATCGTTGGTTTTCTCACCAAGTAGATAATCAAAAGCCTCGCCTCGGCCATGGGCAATTAGACCTGCATGAGCAACTAACCCCTTATTAAATCCTTCAATTATGCGCTCTCTCTTCATGAGCGATTCATAGCGAGGGTGGCTCTTTGGCACTTTAAACTCGGTCATAAAAGGTTATGGAGCTATGAGGATAAACTTTTTTCTATTTCTTCGTTTACTAACTCTATGAATTTCTCTTCAGAGCCCAGCGGAAAAGTAGCGCCAGCAGCCACATTATGACCACCGCCGCGGCCACCTAACTTGGCAGCAACATTTTTCATTATTTTCCCAATATCCACTTTGCCCACCATGCTTCTATGCAATCTCGCAGAAACGCTTACAAAATCCCCAATATGTAAGGCTAGAGTTGCTTTAGATGGGTCAAGAAGATATAAAGTCGCTATTGTAGATATGGTACTCGCCAAATAGGAAGATTT
>JALULR010000081.1 GCA_027056155.1 DHVE2 group archaeon | reverse complement strand
CTCCGTCCGTATCTTTTGACACGGGATTCGTGTGAAATCCGTTATCGTTTCTGTATTTTTTCTCACTGTTATAATCCCATGACCACCCTTTTATCTCCCAGTAATCCGAGATTCCATCCCCATCCGTGTCTTTACTCAGCGGATTTGTTATGTATCCACTCTTTCCTGAAACTTCGTAGCCATCGCTCAGTCCATCTCCGTCTGTGTCTGCTCTGTGCATACTAGTGTTTTCGACAATTATTACTTTCAATTCCTCTAACCATCCTTTTCCATGTAGACTTATCTCGACATTCTTTCCTTCCATATCTACTCTGTTCTTTATGTCCACCGAGCCGAAATACGTGCCACTTATTCCACTTTCTTCTCCTACCTTTTTACCGCCGAAATATATCACCCCTGTTACTTCTTCTCCGTCACTCTTCACCCCCCACACAATCTCTGCACTCCTCACTCCATACGTATCGTGCACACCCCACCTCAGTATGGAATCTTCTTTTACTCCATCAATACTCACATCCCTACTTCCTGTAAAGTACAGCCTTTTTCCGTATTCATACACTTTTGTGTACGATTCGTCTCCATCATTTAACCCATCGCCATCAGTGTCCTTATTACGGGGGTCGAGCTTCATTAGGTATTCATCATAATCACTCAATCCATCTCCATCACTATCAGCTGAGCGGGGATTCGAATATACACGCTTAGAATGATATTTGCCCGAAGAATCATACCAGTACACATTCCACCCATCTTTTACCTCAAAGTAGTCACTAAGCTTATCTCCGTCCGTGTCCCAATTCTTAGCATCTGTACCATAGCTCACCTCCTCGCTATCACTTAACCCGTCTTCATCCGTATCGTCTTTTCTCGGATTCAATTTTAACAGGTACTCTTGATAATCACTTAATCCATCTCCATCCGTATCCCTCTCCTTAGCATCCGACGTCACCTTCTCACTGTGCTTCCCTTCCGGTGTAACGTATTCAACGGTCCAGCCATTCACCTCTTTTTCATCATCTAATCCATCTCCATCCGTATCCCTATCTCTTGGATTTAACCCGTGACTCACTTCCCATCCATCCTTCAATCCGTCTCCATCACAATCGGGATTGTTAGGATTTAACTTATTTACATACTCCTCGTAGTTGCTTAATCCATCTCCATCCTTATCCCCATCTCCATCTTTCTTTAGAGGATTTAATCCGTATATATATTCCCAACCATCTGGCATGCCGTCTCCGTCCGTATCTGATTTCAGTGGATTCGTGCCTATCTTCCACTCCTTATCGGTACTAAGCCCGTCTTCGTCAGGATCTCCAAGAAAATTCACTCCCTCTATTTTCACACCTACTATATTTATATTTACATCAAACACAACAACATTGCTTATTATCTCTGTAAAATCGTTCCTCTTATAGTTGTTATCGTAGCTCGAATATATCTTGATACTGTTCGTGTGGTCTTGGTATAGATATTTATCCGAAATCCTTATTGTGCTCTTCCCATATCCTATTGTAGCCACGTAATGCCCATTTACACCCACTTTTATTTCTCCACTGCCACTTACCTTAACAACATTCATACTGACATACAAATCCTTATCTTCGTAAACATTAGGTGGATCATACGCCGGGAAAGTGTACACTATGCTGCTTTCCTGATACTCTGTCCTCTTCCTGCTAGTGCTTGGTGGTGCTGGAGGCCTCGGTATTTTGCTATTAAAACTCCCTATAGGCATATTATATCCGGCCACGGTATCTCCATTACCATTTGAGTAAATGCGATTGTCAAATTTACCCACTACCTTGTTTACTTTCACATGATACACTCTCATATCTCCCAACGAAGGATCTTCAACCTCAAATAAAGCATACAGTATTATATACTTCATCATCACTCGCTGACTGCCCGTCAAATTTATTATCATATCTTCACTACTGTTTAACAGAGCACTCCATTCTCCACCTCTCGCATATTCTTCCAGATTCTCTACCTTTACTCTTTCATTCTTCAACTCTTTCAGCATGTCCCAGAATCCAGGCACATCATTCCTGTATTTTAGCTCCTCTCCAGTCCACCATACCACATGGATATATCCTGCACCATCCGTATCCATGTCCCATAACAATGCACGCCCAATATACTCTTTATTACCACTAAGCAGATTTTCCATCATTAACTTTCCATCTTCTATCCAGCTCACATAATAACTCAACCCCAACGATACCTTTCCACTTATATCTCTCACATGTATCGCTCCATCGTACCAATATACCCTATGCTCCGTGCTTACTATCCATCTCCCTCCTCTCTTTTCTCCACTTATTATCCTCTCTCCCGTTACCCGATTTGCACCAACATAATATCCATCTGATTTCTTTGTCCAGAACTTGTCTACCTTATCTATTCCTACTTCTCCTTTTTTCCAAACCATCATGTCGTAACTCACTACCCCTTCACTATCATTGCCATCTTTATATCCTATCCCTATTGGCAAGCTGGTGTTTATCCACAACTTACTCACATTTTTCTCATCTATTACAAACTCTGGATCTAATCTAACTTTCTCTATATCTACTCTCTCTCATTTTGCTAGTTGTACTGGCATTACTAATAGCAATACCGCCATCACGGATATGAGAATTTTTAGCATCTTCATCGTATTCACCCTCTACTTAGCTTGATGATGGTGGATTTATAACTATTATTAAATTGTTTCTATCTGCGTTCTCGCATTGTGACACATGTGGGTGTATAATACAACATGGCTCATGTTTGCGAAACCCATAAATAGGGGATACGCTATATTTTCAATAATGAGTATGTCTATTTCGTTCGTATTGTGGGGCACTCATGCGTATAGGTTATTTTATGTTGGCTTATTCGGTATTTTGGCGGGTTATTTTGCAACTCGGTTTATAGTCAGTTTAAAGCTCCAACACTCATTTGCCGCAGGTGGTGATATTTATGCGTAAATTGACAAGGGAAAAAGGTACCAGTGGATTCTTTGAAGAGCTTTTCCTATTTGCCGTTGTAAGCGTGCTGTTTGTTGCAACACTTCTAGTGGCGGTGTACTACGGCGGTGTAAAAGCTCAAGAGTATGAAAAGGTGCAGTTTGTAAATGAAGTATACAACTTTGCCCTCAAAGTTCGCGGGTATCAGCCGCTAATTCACGATACTGTAGAAGGTATGTTCGATTACCACAAAATAAAGAGTGTCACTTACGATGAGCTTGCGAAAGACCTCGTTCCAGGATTTAAATTTTACATAGCAGTTTACGATGTTAGCGATTATGCCATGCACTACAATGCCACATGGGGCAACTTAAAAGATTCCAACACCTACGGATACTACAAAGTGGTTATTACCTATCCTGTGGATATATGGGTAAGTGATCATGAGATACACGCCGCAAAGATGGAGGTGATCGGGTGGAAGTAGAGCGCGGACAATCTGCAGTAATTGATGCGGCGTTAATCGCGCCTATTCTTATCCTCATATTACTCATGGGGCTCGTTATATCCTCATCAAACACGAATGTGTTCATGCTAGAGAAGAATGAGAAGAGATATGCCGAAGATTTAACATATTCTTTTCTAAAATCCACAGTTAGGTACGTTCAATATACCGATTCATCGGGCAATCAGATAATATTAGAAGACAAAACAGTGGAGCATCTTATATCCGAAGATTTATATCTTCGCGTTACAGGTGGTGCGGAAATAAGCACTGTTAAGAAGGGCATAGAAGATAAGATGAATGCCACTTTGAAAAGTTTAACGCACCCAGAGTATGAATTTTCGTTTCATGCAAGCTATCACGGGGCTAGCTTTGTTATAGGCGACGGTACATTGCCCGATAATAAGATGAGCTATACCACGTATATAGATATGCCTCAAAATGGGGATAAGGTAACCATAACCATGTATGTATGGAGGGTGAGATAAATGAAAATAATAAAAAAAGAGGGTGGAAGAGTGCCATTTGCGTATGTCTTTGCCATAATATTTGTACTCATGCTCTTGCTGGCAGGGATATACGCATCGATACTTGGCTACCATAATGTAAGCTCGGTGAATAAATTCTACGAAGAATCTGACCAAAAACTGAGAAACATACATGATATGGTTAGAGAAAAAGCGTATCATATTGTGATGGAAGTAATACATAACGTAACAAAGAAGACAAATCCAAACATATATATGATTCAGTATTATGCTTTCAAAGACTTCGCAAAGTTTATAAACAAAACGTTCCCGCTAGAAACCCAAGATTACAAAATAATCGTTGGAAATTATTCGTTAAAAGTAGTTATGGATTACAAGAAGACTAAGGATTTTGTGAAAAATTATCAGCTAACATGGGTTGCGTCTTCTATTCAAGCTGTGGATAACAAAATAGAGGGTGGAGGCGAGCGCCGTAATACCCAGCTTCAAGTGTATCCGTATGTTGTGGGGTTTGTGAATTATACATATCACGATAAAAGGACCGGCTACGAGATAAAGCGTAATATGTTGTACAATAGAATTATATACTCCCCGCTTCCACTATTAAAGTTTGTATTTGATGAGTACAACACATCTACCACCAATCTTGGTGATTTTGGCAGGCTTGTGAGGTATGTGCTAACTACCATAGCGCAGTACAGAACCCTTGAAGGCTATGCAGCAGGAGCATACGATGGAAAAGAGGTGCCAGTGACCAAAATTTTGACTAAAGGCGATGTTGAGAAAGCTGCAAATCTCGCATTAATGCTGGAAAGCGTGAGATTTTTCCATACTTACGATAGAAGCGTAGCGAGCAGTCTTGGGTTAGATGGCATGCTAAATAGGTTTACTAGAGATGGCACCATTGACGCAGCAGACATATACTTTATGTGGAATGCCATGGACCATCATTTCTATGTGGGTAAGATTCTTGGGCAATCAATATACGGCTACGCTGATAGGTTTGTATATGAGTATATGCGCCTGTTCTGGGGCGACCTTACCAACCAATACTTTGCAGATGCTACGCTGAAAGAGCCGATTATCAGCTGGAACGATATAAAGAAAAAGGGAGATTCATGGGCTCACGAGATGGTACACACATACCTTGCAAAATGGAGGACATGGCTACATATACCCACTAGCATTCAAGGAAGATTTGCATCTGCGGACCTTAGTGTACCATTCAAAATAATCACAAAACATGGAGTTATACATGCAACCGCGACGATGACATGGAGGGTAGAGAATGACCCCGTTTCTGATACCATTGAACTTATCCTCACACCAAAGCACGAGTACTTTAACCTTCACACCCTAGCAACCGGTACAAGCGCAACATATTTCCACACCGGAAACTACGAATACAATTTAGTGAAAAAATCATACGGTGAGGAGCATATGAACTATGCAAAAGATGGCCCTTGCATTAATGTACTACATTACATAATCGATGCTCTCACGCGCTCTATGAAAAGGCGCTCAGACACATGGAACGACCTATACAACAAAGGAATGATAGATTACGCTGCATACGAGGCTGCAACTAAGGTAGGAAGCTCTTCAGCGTACGTGATGGACGGAAACCCGAAGAACCAAATAACCATTATTAAAGACGGTACTGATAATATGATTAATGGCAAGCTTCAGAGTGCAGCTAACGAGTTTTCAAGCATGATACCGGAGCGCAAGGAGATTTGGTGGAAGTTTGGTGCATATAAGCAATTTAAAGATTCCTCAGACGATGATGCATATCTCTATTATCTCACAAAAGACACCGTTGATATGTGGTATCAAGCGATGAAGAATTTGTATGATGGTGGAGACCCTTCGCCCTCAGATGACGCAGGCCCTTATGATTCTGACTGCGATTCATTCCCGCCGAGTTATCAGGTGAGCACGTGGCCTGATGGTTACAGCGGTTATCCTTTCGATGGTAGAAAGTACAATGGCTCATTTAATTTCCACAGAGATTTAACAAGAGATGCATTTAACGCGATAATTCACGAGATGTGGATTATGGCTTTGGAGAAAGGTGGCGTGCCTTATTATCATAAGGACACAGTTTGGGATACTGTTAAAGAACAAACTGAAGACGCAAGGCAGAAGGTTGTGGGAAAGAACGGGCTTATTAAGGACCTTAATGGCGAGTTTCCGCTAAGCGAAACAAATGAAGCATACTCAACATCTCAGCACTTTGGAGATTTGAGGGGTTATCTTGACGAGACTACGGACACCGGGAAGTATGTAACCAATTTCTACAAGTATATAAGATGGCATCTAGGATATCGTATATTAGGTAAAGCGGGCACACCGCCGGGCAACGGTACAACGCCACCAGCACCGCCACCGGGAGGCAACGGTACGGGCAACGGCACAGGAAATAATACTACAGTAAGTGGGGAAGGCATAGATGTATCGCATTGGCAAGGAAATATTGACTGGAGCAAGGTTGCAGGTGCTGGTTACAAGTTTGCGTTTGTAAAAGCTACTGATGGCACTAGCTATGTAGATTCTAAATTCACAAGAAATATACAAAATGGCAATTCTGCAGGCATGATGATGGGTGCATACCACTTTGCACACCCAGAAAGAGATTCTGCAAGCTCAGAAGCTAGTCATTTTGTAAATGTGATTAAACCGTATATGGGTGAGATGCAATTGCCGCCAGCGCTTGATATCGAGGGTAAAGCATCATCGATAGGCTGGCATTCTCTTAGCAATTGGATAAATGAGTTTATGAGCGATGTGCAGTCTCAACTTGGCGTTACGCCTGTTCTATATGTTAACGTAAATTATGCATCACACCTCGACTCTTCAGTTACGAAATGGCCTCTATGGATAGCGGACTGGACTAGAGACCCCCACGGCTCGCCGCGCACAGGGAAGTGGAGCACATGGTCATACTGGCAGTACGACGATAAGGGCTCTGTTCCGGGTATATCAGGAAGCAGCGTGGATTTAGATGTGGGCAACGGCGGTAAAATTATGGCATTACACGAGATGTTTATGGCAGAAAAAAGGAGCCACGAGCTTGCAACAGCTCGCGGTGGCAGCTTCTTAATTGACCAGCTTGCGCAGTGGATTCCTGAATCGTATAATGTGCTTGATAAAAACATATACCTAAGCACAAGGTATTCTTCAATACCCATATTTCCAAGTATGTATCAGGGCAGATACGATTTCTGGGATACTTCTGTACCATACGATACAACGTATCAGAGAATGAAAAATGAATCCATAGTCGTCAAATTCACTACCCCAAGTGTTAGCGGCTCCGCTGCAATCGGCAAGGGCCACAGATTCGTAGATGTGCAAGATATAAACTACAACATGGGCAGCGCGCCCTTCGAATATCAGTTTAGTGTGCAATTATCAGGAAGCTTGAACATGAACCTCCGCACAGATAGAACCTCTCTAGTTTATGGTGGGCATCATTGGTACACATGGTACAACGGCTCTGTTAATTTCAATCTCCATATTCAAGTGCCAATATATACCGCATGGTTCTTAGAATCGCACTGGAACAAATGCACGCATGTGGATAACTGGGCATTTCACACAGATGTACAGTTCAACTACACACGTGGATACTTTGGCGTGGATAGCAAAGATACAAACACAAAGCCATTTTTCGTTAGTGAGCCTCTAAACAAGCTCATATATGACTACGAGCCGCTAGGCGAAATCTGGAACCGCTATTCTGTATTCTACCATTTTAGCGTGGTAAATGCAAAAGATGAAATGGCTGCATGGAACTACACCGATAAGGATATACTGATGAGCGCAACGAGCGCAACGAGCAAGGCGCTCGCCGATGCATCAAGTTTGTTTTCCACGGCAGCATCGGATTTGCAAGGCCTAATGTCAAAGGCAAACGGGTATAAGAGCAACCTGACATTTTTCTACTTTGCTAGGGACTTCTCCGCGTCACAGAGTAAGGTTGAGGAGAACAACGGATACCAGAAATACGTTGCTGAATTGGGAGCAGCTACAGTAGAGGCTAGCTACACAGAGGGAGGATTCAACGCCCGTGGCATAATGCGCAGTGGCTCCATTGTTATGAATGTCAACGAAGTTTACGACAGGGTGCGTAGTCATCTTACCATTTCTCCGGGCGCCATATCATACAACAAGGCATCTGCAACAAACGGAAGATACTTAAAGTTCGGAGTGGAGGGCATAGAAAACGTAGTGACTGCAGACTTTGGATTTGTAGGCACTGGCGCTGTTTCTTCGCTATCCAAATACTTCCCGAAGAGTCTCGGCTCCTCGCTAACACAAGAGGGTTTAATTAAGATATTCCACCACATGCTAAAAGATGTGTATGTCAATGAGAGCATTAACTACAAGTTTGGTATATATGTGGACTTAAACATGGGCAGGGGCTTGCACCAGATGTATGTGGTATGGTACAATGGCACGCCAACCCCTGACTCGTTCATAGTATGGCTCAACAACGAGGTTAGATACATAGTATATAAGCTGGGCATATCCCAGTTCCCGCAGCATGGGTATGATATGCTAAAAAGCAGCCAAGTGTATTATACGATAAACAAGCTCGGCATGGACACAAACTATGAATCCTCGTCCATATTTGGATACCGTGCCACGGGGACCTTTGGAGGCTCGTTAAACGGCAATCTAGTAGCGTACAAGTTCTATATCCCCGTGCCCACGCCGTACCTAGGACACGGGCACCCTTAACCTTTTTTCATTTTTTAAAATTCAATCTTTTTTGCATAATAACTCTGAGCGTGTATCTCTGAGTGTAGGCCTAACCCGCCGCGCCAAGCTTAAATCCACAGGCTCAAATTCGCAAATCAAAGTAGTTTCTTCAAAGTACGGTGCCTTGCATAGGCGCTTGCCCAGAGGAGAATAGAGCATAGAGCCGCCCCAAAACTCCATGGTGCGCTGCAATCCTGCCCAATTCACATACGCAAAGAACACGGTGTTTTCTATGGCACGTGCTGGTAAAATCGATTCGAACATGGCCCTCGATGTTATCGGGCTCGCAGATATATTGACGATGAGCTCGGCGCCCATAAGCGCCTGTGCTTTGGCAACCTCTGGGAAAAATGCATCGTAGCAGATTTGCACACCGAGCTTTCCAAATCGCGTATCGATAACAAAAGGCTCGGTGCCCTCTTTAAAATAGAGCTTTTCTTCAAAAGGCCCAAAATTTGGCAAGTGCAGCTTTCTAGCTATGTCTATTTTCGATTCATGCACCACCGCCGCAGAGTTGTAAATAAAAGTGCCCGCGCGCTCGGGAAAACCGAATATTATTACCTTGCCCTGCGAGAGCTTGCGAATCTCCGAGAATAACTCTGAATCTGCGCTAATAGCCCTTGAAGGCAAGTCGTCCCTGAGCAAATAGCCTGTGAGATAGAGCTCTGGAAACACATAAATGTCCGCGCGGTTGCTTTCCACGATTTCTTTTAGTCTCTGTGCGTTTTGCAGCGTATCAAACTCGGGCTTTGTCTGAGCAAGTAGAATCTTCATACATGTGTATCGTCACAATATTTAAATTATTTAGCCCTGAAGCTTTGCTTCAAAATCTCTTTTATCAACTATGTATCGGTAATGCTCGCCCTCGCCAATCTTGCCATCACGGTCATAAGCTTCCACATGGAACTTTAGCTTTCGCCCGTTTCTCTCGGAAGTTACTACTTTTACCGTAAAATCCTCGCCCAATTTAGTAGGCTTCATGTGCTTGATACATACACCTGTACCCACGGTAGTCTGCTCATTCTCCAAGGCGCCGCTTACAGATTCGTGGCAAGTTATCTCCATTGCAAGTATGAGCGAAGGAGTAGATAGCACTTTTACGTTTAGTCCAATGCCCTCGGCAATCATATCCTCGGTAACGGTAAATTTTTTCTCGTACTGCATTTGTATCACCAATGCGGTCATGCACGGCAGATTAATTACTCTTTCTTTTTAAGCGATTCTTGCATCTTCTCCGCCTTGTTCCAGAGCTCGTCTATTTTTCTAGTTATATCCTGTACTTTCTCCACATTCTCTATAATTGTGTCTTTTATCTCGCTGTCTTCGAGCTCTACTTCCGCAGTGGCCATGATTACAGCTAGAGGATTTCTTATTTTATCAACAAGCTGGGCAAAATCGTTCATCAAATCGAGCATATATCGATACGCAATCTCGCGCTTCATATCAAGATTTTTCGCTTCTATGTACATACCTATATTGTTTGCAAGTGTTTGAAGCACTTTTAGCTCGTCATCGCTGAGCTCTTCCTCACCTGTGTTTATTACCATGTACCCAGATGCGCTCCCGTATTGTATAGGTATTACCACATTGCGCATAGAATCTGCGCTCACTGTTATTTTTCCGTGCCAGTTCATATCTTCAAACCTCTGGGCGGGCATCTCAACTTTACCACGGACAATATTTATGGTAGATTTACCTCTTTCAATACCTATAAATATAAGAACACCTGCAAACTCGTCAATCTCCATAAGTCTGTCAGCAACTTTCTCAAGGCTCTCCTGAATGTCACCTCCTGCAATGAAAATGGTATTGATAATCATAGAATTTAGAAGAATGCGATTGTACCTCTTCAACATAGCCATCATTCTGTTTTGAGCTTCGAGAAGCACCGCAGCCTCTTTAAGTGCATAGTGCCCGTATAGTCCGGGGGCAATCTTTCGCACAACTATTAGAAAATTGCCAAGCACTGTGGGCATGAGATTCATTGAGCCCTCTTCGAGACTATTTGACTTTACATCTACCAGTGGGCAGCCCTCTGGCGGAGCGGTAGTATGATGCATTAAGGGATAGCAGAGCTTACCTACAATATCCCCCCGCTTTGCTTTGAGTATCTCGAGAAACGCGGTATTCACATCAACTATCACGTGCTCAGAGCTTATTATAAACGCGGGCATTGGAGAATCTAAAAACACATACTCTCTAAGCCGCGAGTCTATTTTATTCTGCGGTTTAAATTCCGAGACCTTGTAAAGCGCACCATCTCGAGTGATGTGACAGCGAGCGTAAAAAACCTCTCCTTTGGAATTTGAGAATGCAGCATAGCCTTCAAACTCGCCATCGCTCTTAAGCACCATTTTTGCGTGCTGGTCAATTAAAAGCACATGGTTTTCGAGAGCATCATCTTCCATAGCTAGCTTGCAGGCAGAGTTTGCCTCAATAACTTCAAACTCTGAATTTAATGTGCATGTAGCAGTGCCGGCATCTCTAATGCTTTCCATTCATATACCCATCTCTTTACAATGTTATTTAACTTTTGTGCAATCAAAATCTATTGTGGTTATCACTATAAATAAGGAGCGCGGTGGGGGTGGGTTGAAACCCTAGAGAAAAATAATATAGGAAAGATTAATGAGGTATGAGAAGGACTCTGGAGCTCTACAAG
>JALULR010000080.1 GCA_027056155.1 DHVE2 group archaeon | reverse complement strand
GGGATCAAGTATAAAATGGGGATAAGTTTTAAATACATCTGGCAAATATGGGAAATGATATGGAGAGCGAGAATTACGAGAAAAAGCGGAGAATGCTTTACAAAGTGCCATTCGTGGTGTCCATGGTTGTTATTGCGTTATATCTCACTCTCATAGTTATAAATCCATATCTTGCGATAATTGTAGGCAGCATTATAATGATACTAGTTGTTTATAAAGCGTATGTGAATTTTCCAATGGCCATATACGCGTTAAGGAAGATTCAGCGGGTAATGACTACTGACTACTTCGGGAAGATTAAAGGTGATTATAAGGGTATATTTCATGTGGTGCTTGTGCCTGCATACATGGAAAAGAAAGTGAGCCTTTATGAAGATAAAATAATCTCAGTGGAAAAATCTAAGATAGCAGATACGGTAGCGGTAATTTTTGTTTTAGAGCAAAAGGATACAGATGCACAAAATCTAGTCAGAGAGCTTCAAAAAAAGCATAAAAACGTGTTTATGATAATACACCCTCCAGAAGAGGGAGTAGTTAGAGGTAAGTCTTCCGCCATGGCTTATGCTGGGAAGCTGGTGGGTGCTGCTAAATATGGGCGAGTGCCGTATTTTCCTGAGAAAGCTAATCAGGCAACAATTAATATAAATATGGAAACCTTCAGGTCTCTAAGTGAGCTCCTTGATTCTAAAGAAGTGGTAGTTCATGATACCGATATAGATTATTGGTTCCCCCATAACTACTTTGAATATTTCACACATACTTATTTGAATACGAAGAATCGTAAATATAAAATATATCAGCCAATAATTGCACTTATAAACAACTCGGATAAAGTGCGTTATTTTTCGAGAAACATTGCATTGTCTACCACTTATGAGTCAATAAACAGTAACTTCTCTGCATTGATGAAATCTCCATTTTCGGCGTATGCCTTGAGTTTGGACCTTTTGGATTCCGCAGGGTACTGGAGACCTGATGTGATACAGGAAGACTCCGCGCTCTATTGGAAGATTCGTATGCGTTTTGGTCGAAAGATGGTAAAGGTAAAACCACTTGCTATCCCTGTATTTGGAAATGCAATTGAAGCGCCCAGTTGGAAAGAAGAGTTTTCCTCACAGTGGAAACAGCTAGCAAGATGGGGTATTGGGACATCTGATATGGCCGATATATGGCTCTCAGATGCGCCACTTCGCGAAAAGCTATTTTCAATTCCTGCATGGATGAAGTTTCATCTGGGCTGGGAGACCACCGGCATAATTGGTGGTTTGAGTATGCTATTGTCTATGGCTGTAAATTATAGCCCATTCCCAGCGGTAATATTTTTTGGCTCTTATTTGCTCACACTTTTTGGAATGAGTTTTAGTACGAGGATATTAGAAGATTTAGAAACTCGCGAAAAGCGGTACATCTTTGAAGATAATGAGGATATGCCTTTGATTGTAAGTTCTCCGGAGGTAGAAGTGGGATATCCTGTGTTATTTGAAAGCCGATTTCCGGGTACACTGGTAAGCAGGGAGACGGTGGCATCTACCGCTATAATGGTAGTCACTGAATCTTCAAAGAGAATGTTGTTTTGGATAGATTTGGGATACATAGCAGCTCTCACACTCTCAAGCATTTGTGCGCTTCATGGTGCATATCGCGCATTTAAATACGACCTAAATTACGTAGTGGCACCAAAGTAGTGCCATTGCAAAATTCTTGCTAGAATTTATTTTATGTATTCCGTTGTTTCCACTCTGTGGATATTTGTGTACAAGGACTATATTTTGAGAATATAAGTGGGGCCGACCGGATTTGAACCGGCGACCTCCCGGTTTCTGTGCTGCTCTCCGAGATGACCTCGCAAGCTGCAGATATCAGCCGGGTGCTCCAACCATGCTAAGCTACGGCCCCATTGCAAGGGCATATAATCTTGAAATATTTAAATTTTATTGGCGCTACCATCGTTATCTCTACCTTCTTTCATTCTCGGTGATTCGAAGATGTGGGATAAACTTTATATACGACCCGCTTATGTCCGAACCATAGCCCGATGGGCCTGTAGCTCAGCTGGAAGAGCACCTGGCTTTTAACCAGGTGGTCCGGGGTTCGAATCCCCGCAGGCCCGTGCCTCATGAGGTGATGAAAAGATGAAATTAAACGTGCTCGAGCACGAGCTTGTACCGGAGCATTATTTAGTGCCTGCTGAGGAGGAAGCGAAGGTTCTAGAAACCTTAAAAGCTAAAAAAGAAAATCTCCCCAAGATAAGAAAAAGCGACCCTGTGCTTAGAGTTCTAGAGCGCAAGTATGGGCACATACCAGTTGGTAGTCTAATCAAAATTGTGAGAAAAAGCCCCACTGCTGGAAGGATAGTTGTATATCGGGTGGTAATAAGGGATTAAAGGGTGAAAACTATGCGTACAATTATAGATTCTCTATTTCAAAAGAGTGTTGTTAATCACCATATTGCGTCGTACAATGATTTGATACCTACGCCGGACAATGTAGATAGCATAATGCAGCATATCGTGGATACGACCAAGGTCACTGATGAAGACCCGCCGGGAATGATGACATTAGACCCCACTAAGACAGGTGGTAAGAAAATCCGCATTAAGTTTGGTAGGATAAACGAAAAGGGTGAAAAATCCCCCTCACCGACGATAGTCATTGGCAAGCCAGAGATAAAGGAGGCTACTGGCGCGGTGGTGCAAATTACACCAATGGAAGCTAGATTGAGGGACATGAGCTATCTTGCACCTTTGCATTTGTATGTGACCGTGGAAGAGTGTGATTCAGATGGCAGATGCACAGAAAAAGAGCCCGAGTTGATTAAAATTGGTGATTTTCCGGTGATGGTTAAATCAAAGATATGCACGCTTCATGAAGATAATATTGATGGCTACCTCGACGAAATATCAAAAGATAAGGAAATTTTAAACTGGCCCTATCGAAAAAAGTTGCAGTATGTGGGGGAGGACCCTGACGATTCTGGCGGTTATTTCATAGTGGGCGGCAGCGAAAAGGTTCTCGTTTCTCTGGAAGACTTAGCTCCTAACCGAGTGC
Organism: DHVE2 group archaeon; assembly: GCA_027056155.1. Lineage (GTDB taxonomy): Archaea > Thermoplasmatota > Thermoplasmata > Thermoplasmatales > Aciduliprofundaceae > JAADDK01. The sequence goes on along the minus strand of JALULR010000080.1, from coordinate 28 downwards.
TGGTTGAAAAATCAGAGAAGTACAATAC
>JALULR010000079.1 GCA_027056155.1 DHVE2 group archaeon | reverse complement strand
CTCCCGCACCATCTGGAGCATCTTATTCACGCTTCCCATATACTGCGCCAGCACTATCAGCATAATGTGCTGATGTATTGTAAAATCATGCCGTGAATATTTGCTCCAGTACAATGGAATCTTCGCTCTCTTCAGTGCTTTCAACCCAATTTTCACTATCTTGTAGAGCTCCAGAGTCCTTCTCATACCTCATTAATCTCTCCTATATTATTTTTCTCTAGGGTTTCAACCCACCCTAAGTTTCACATCATGGGTATATCATGGCCATTAATCATCGCCCGTTTCCTCACTAGATTGTAACTCTAAAATCGCGAGGAGAGATAAAATAAAAAATATTGCACAAACATCGAGCCGTGCTAGGCGAAAGATAGATATGCGGGTAGTACATGCGATGTGTGAGGTGATATAAATGCCATTTAACTTGGAGCTTGAAAATTTGAGGTACGGTACAGACCTCGTAAAAAGAGGGTTTGCCAAGATGCAAAAAGGCGGCGTGATAATGGACGTTACAAATGCAGAGCAGGCTAAAATTGCAGAAGATGCAGGCGCAGTTGCGGTTATGGCGCTGGAGCGCGTGCCCGCAGACATAAGAGCCGCTGGCGGCGTGGCAAGAATGTCAGACCCAAAGAAGATACAGGAGATAATGGATAGCGTAAGCATACCGGTCATGGCCAAGGTGAGAATAGGGCATATCATGGAAGCGCGAGCGCTGGAGTCCATGGGCGTAGATATGATTGATGAAAGTGAAGTTTTGACTCCTGCAGACCCGTTTTTCCATGTGGACAAGCGCGAGTTTACTGTGCCATTCGTATGTGGGGCTAGAAATCTCGGAGAAGCGGTGCGCAGGATTTGGGAAGGCTCAGCCATGATAAGAACCAAGGGCGAGGCTGGCACGGGAAACGTAATCGAGGCCGTGCGCCATATTCGGCTTGTAAATCGCGGCATAGAAGAGCTCAGCTACAAAGATGATGCAGAGCTATATAAAATTGCAAGGAAATACGCAGAATCATATCAAAATTTACTTCTCCGTGTAAAGGAGTTTAATGGTATGCCTTTAGAAGTAGATCCTCACGAGCCGGTGTTTGCAAAATACACATTTGATAGCATTGTAGAAGGACTCTATAAAGAGCTAATAGAAATAAAGAAACTCGGCAGACTGCCTGTGGTAAACTTTGCAGCAGGAGGCATCGCCACACCCGCCGACGCCGCTTTGATGATGCAGCTAGGCGCAGATGGTGTATTTGTGGGCTCGGGCATATTCAAGTCTCCTAATCCGGAGGAGATGGCGAAAGCAATTGTGGAGGCAGTGCATAACTACGACCAGCCAGAAACCATCGCGGAAGTGTCCAAAGGCCTAAAAGGAATGTACGGGCAAGAAGTATCCGAACTAAATGAGAAGCTGCAAGAGCGGGGCTGGTAACCCACTCTTTTTTTGATTTTTATGGGCATGGAAAATATACTAAATAACGAGCTTGCAAGTATTAACAGGGGCATAATAAAAGCAAGAGTGCCGCTAATAAAATTATTAGAAAACCCGGAGCTGTTATCCGGAGGCAAGAAGATACACATAAACAAAAAATGTTTAGAGACCATCGCAGAGAACTGCAATTTGCCCACCACTGATATCTATTTACCCATAACTTTCTTTGTTCCTGCGGGCATAGATGAGGGCTATATTATGAGCGAGACCGATGCCCGGGTAATAGAAGCGCTAAACATAAAAGTACGAGCTAGAAACTCGCGGTTTTGGGTGAAAAAATACGATATAACGAATCTCGTAGTAAAATTTCCAAACTGTTTTCAGAGAGTACTGGTCCCCTAAGCAAAATAAATTTTTAAATATCGCTACAACAATTATGCCATCATGAAAACAATAAAGAAAAAGATGGTTTTATTAGGCGATGGCGGTGTGGGCAAAACCTCGCTTATCAACAGATTCGTGCTTAACAAATTTAACGAAAAGTATATAGCTACCATTGGAACAAGAATATCAAAAAAGAGCGTTAATGCCGGTGATTACGAAGTATTGCTCATGATTTGGGACATACTCGGGCAGAAAGGATATGAGCGTGTGCAATGGGCATCTTTTAAAGGTGCAGAGGGCGCGTTTATGGTTGTAGACTTAACACGACGGAGTACCTTTGAATCCATCGAGAGATACTGGATACCTCAACTATTTAATGTCACAAAAAATATACCCATCATATTTCTAGGAAATAAAAGTGACTTACCCAACTGGGAAATTAGTGAGGAAGAGCTAGAAGAGCTAGCAGTAAAATACAATAGCGAGTATTTTCTCACAAGCGCCAAAACAGGGGCCAATGTGGAGCAGGCATTTAAGGAGCTTGCAAGTGCAATGGTATCCTCAAGCGCCCATGCACCCAGCTCAGAGATTAGAGTAGAGAAAGAAGTTAAAACAATAAAAGATGTGCTAGATTTCATATTTATGGACTTTGCCAAAAACTATGGAGACATGAACGATGCCATGCCAATAATTCGCAGGCAAGCAGAGCTTGCAGGAGTAGATATTAACAAGCCCACATACGACTCAGTTAGGCGCCTTATTGATAATCTCGAAGAAGTTGAGCGCTCGTTTAAAGGAGAGGACAAGGCTAGAGAGCTCAAAATGAAACGCTTAAAAACATTGAGAAAAATAATAAAATGAGCTCACTCCCAAATCTTTTTGAGAAGCTCTTCTACACCTCTAAATGCCGTTGTATCGCCGTCCCAGTTTTTTAGCACATCATCATACTTCTCTTCAATTTCATCTAATATTTTGCTTATTTTCTCCTCTAGCTTTTTACCTACATTTCTAGTGCTCACAACAGCAAGATACAAGTGCTTGCCCTTATGAATCTGTATCTTTTTCTCTCCAAAGTCCATGCTTTTAAGCGCCACATCGCTTTCACCTTTAAACGCATCTTTTACAAATTCTTGAATTGCAATAAGCATGCTCGATAATATATCCTCGTCCATGTCCGGCTTAAGGCGCCTCGTAGAATGGTGAATGAGCAATCCCGAATCAGAGATGAGATACACATCATCGATTACTGCCCTTTTACCTTTCATGTATAGA
>JALULR010000078.1 GCA_027056155.1 DHVE2 group archaeon | reverse complement strand
CTCCAACAATTTTGAGAAGAATGAATCCACACCTATCGGTGCCACCGTGGACAACGAGGGAAAGAAATTCTCGTACTTGTCTCCCAAATCGTTGATCACATCTAACACGTTGGGATTGAAGCTCGGCTCTCCCATGCGCGCGAACTGAATTTTGAATTTTTTCGTCTTAGGTTTATCTCCGAATCTTCTTTTTATTGGATACTCAATTTGCTCCATTAGCTCCTCATAGTCTAATTTGCCCTTGTAAAAAAATCCAGCGTCGCACATCTTGCAGCCCACGGGACAGCCGTTCAGTGATGAGATGATTAGAACCCACTTCTCCTCAATGTTTCCGGTGGGTATTGATTCAACGAACTCAATTATATTCCCTCTATGAGTGCGGCCTATGTAAACCTTCGCGATGGAGTCATCGCCCAATTCACTCAGTATCTCCATACTTTATCACTCTCCATATCTTCATAGCGGTTCTTATTCCATCCGCAATGGCCAGAGAGCTCTGGCGGTATATGCCATTTTTTGCGTCACCTATTACAAATATTCTCGTGTCGCTAATTCTTTCAACTATTTCAACGTTTGGAATGCGTCCTATTCCCGCTAAGACTTCGTCAAATTCAAAAATTCCGGCGGATGTATACGCGACGCCATTCTCTATTTTTTCCACCTCTCCCCTAACGATTTTTATTCCTTTAGCCATGACTTCATCCACCAACACAGGCAACGCTTTTATCGTGCTTCTGTAAATTAACGTCACATCTTTGCATTTTTCGCTCGCGCTTAGAGCATAATCAAATGCAATATCCCCTCCGCCTATTATCAATATTTTATCGCATTTCTCAATCTCGGTAATATGGTACTTCACTTCTGGAAAGGGCAGAGTTCTTGGTCGTGTACCCGTGGCAACTATGAGATAATCAAATTCGTACTCTCCATTTTTCGTCTCTATGATTATTCTATCCTCTGTTTTTATTTTTTTAACTTCCTCGTAAATCACGTTGAGCTCGTATTTTCTTGCGTACTCTCTCAAAATTTTCACAAATTCTACCCCTCTTATTCCATTGGGAAACAGCATGGTATTCTCAACTCTGTGTGCGTTCTCAATTAATCCGCCTATTTTTCTCTTCTCAAAGAGCACCGAGTTTATCATGTACCTTTTCAGCTGCACCGCCGCGCTCACCCCGGCGGGCCCGGCGCCGATTATGCCAACGGGAGCAACGAGCATAACACGGAAATGAAAAGCAGGTATTTTAAAATAAAAGAAAAAGAGTTAGTGTTTCCTTCTCAGGAGCATCACTGCGCCCAGTGTGATGATGACCGCAATCATAATTTCCGCGCTGAATTCCGGCACTGTTGAGCAGCCGTTGGGATGCTCGTCCACAGAGCTGCCGCCGTCTATTGTATATTTACCCGAATTGTCATAGTCGCTCCAGTAGTTACCCTCAGTACTTGAGTTCCAGTAGTTGATTCCGTCATCATACGCCTGCACGTGGTCGCTGGAATAAGTGCAATCCTCCGAAGCACCGTGGTTGCCTGTGAAATTGTTCTTATAAACATGGTATCCCGACGTGGACTCAAAGTATATCCCGTAGTCACTGTTCTCCGTTATATTGTTCTCCTCGATATATCCGTTGCTCATCTCGGTAAACCATATACCTCGGTAATTCCAACCAATTAGCGAGTTGTATATGTTCACATTTTCTCCATTGTACATATAAATGCCTGCCACATCGTTGTTTGAGCAGTTTACATTGCGGATTGTAAGGGAAGAGATGGATTGTGCGGCTATTCCGTCAATCTCGTTGTTGGTGAGTTTTGAATCATGCACAGTAATATTACTTGAGTATGCGATATTTATACCACAATCGCCATTTTTAACACTTGTTATATTGTATATGCTCATATCCTCACCATAGAAACGGTACACTGTGATTCCACTATCGCTTGCGTAAATATCGCCAGATTTACCACCCGAGGTATAGTTGATGTACATGTGCGTAATCTTGAAATGCACTCCGTTAGAGATGTTTCCTACGTAGAGCCCATAGCCAGCACCGCTGCCATTTATCCTTAGACCTGCAATGAGATATGCGTAGAGATAACTGCCATCACCTCCAATGTATCCGTGGTCCCAGTCCAGCTCGCCGATTCCATCAATATGAATTGGGTCATTCTTCATCAAAACGAATGGATAATGATCCAAAGCGCTTCCACCGTAAATTGGATATGAGTAATCAACAATCCAATCATGGTTTGCATCGTTCGTCTCATTATTGAGTGCCCAGTCGTACCAGTAATTTCCCTCAGAGGTGGAATTCCAATAATTTGCGCCGTCGTCGTAAGCCTGCCTCTTTGCTGGGTCGTAATAATCAAATGTACCATTATTGTAAATAATTTTATTTCCGTAGATATGCAATCCAGAGGAGGATTTTAGTTCTAGTCCATAGTGCGAGTTGTACGAGATTCCGTTGTTTTCAATCGTTGTCTTATGGCTGCTTTCTGCGTATATTCCTATATCATTTCCGAACACATAGTTATTCACAATCGTAGCGCTCCACGAAGGCTCGTAAGAATCCAAATATATACCATATTTGCTGTTTCTGTATATCCTGTTCTCAGATATTGTTGCTGTAATTGCATTTCCATCTATTCTCAAGCCATACATATTATCGTGGATATCGTTGTACTCCACAATTAATACCTTCGAATAATCGTATATGCCATAGTAACCATTGTCGTAAATTGCAGAATTCTTAATGTCCACGTGATACACATTGTAAATGTCAATACCGTAATCTGCACCTGTGGCCTTGACATTATAAATTCTGAATTCTCGTGTTCCATCACCATTAAGATACACGCCGGAGGTCGAGTAAAAGAATCCTGTGTAATAGGAGTAGTTTTCCGTTTTGTTCCAGCCAACGATGTAATAATAAGCTCCATCGTAGCCCACAATTCCGTAAGCGGTTCCCGTACTTCTGAGTTTTTCCCTGTTTGTGTAGTCCATGTAAATGGGTGCCGGATCCAGCGAGACATCTCCATTGTGCCATCCTGCTACGGTGAAATTCACCCATCTAACCGGATGATTATCCTCTATATTGCCTCCGTCGAATTTATATGCCCAGTCCACCACGCCATCATTGTTCATATCATTTGTTCTGTTATTGTTCACCCAATCG
>JALULR010000077.1 GCA_027056155.1 DHVE2 group archaeon | reverse complement strand
CCTAATAAAGGGAAGATTCTATGTAATACTGCAGCTTTTTGGTTTACAAAAATTAAAGATTACAATATAAAGAATCATTTTATCAAATGCAAGAACAATAATATGGAAGTTAGAAAATTCAGTATTGTACCTCGCGGCAATACCAAAATGAGTGATTATCTCATACCTTTGGAGTTTATCACTCGGCATTATCTTGCAGGCTCTCTCTATGAAAGAGTAAAGAAAGGAACTATAAATTATAAAGAGCTTGGATTCGCAGGTAAACCAGAGTACGGAGCCAAGCTCCCAGAGCCGCTGTTTGAGGTAACCACAAAATTTGAAGCGTATGATAGAAAAGTAGGAGTAGAAGAAGCATTAGAAATAGGCGGCATAAATAAGGCAGAGTTAGAGGACATTAAAGAGCTAATCTTAAAAATAGATGCTCTTATCGACTCAGAGGTTGGGCAAAGAAATTTAATTCATGTTGATGGGAAGAAAGAGCTTGCACTGGGTCAAAATCGAGAAATTTATGTGGTAGACACATTTGGCACGATGGACGAAGATAGATGGTGGGATAAGCGCAAGTATGAAAGTGGTGAAATTGTAGAATTGAGCAAAGAATTCGTGAGACAGTACTATAAGGAGCTAGGATATTACGATATATTGAAGCACGCTCGAGAAAACAATGAACATGAGCCAGAAATACCGCCTCTGCCGCCTGCTCTAATAACAAAAGTTGAAAAACTTTACGAGGATATGTTTGAGAGAATTACTGGAGCAACACTCTAAAAATTCGCTCTTAACACAGATATGCCAGCATCAGTTATAGATAGCGGGTGTATTGCCAGAGTGTGGTTTGTACCTCTCATCTTCACCACGCGCACATATCTGCGTATGACTTCTCCCTCAGCCTTCATTATAAGCTCTATAATTCCATCTGCCATATATTTTTCATCATCAATTTTATAGTCTGTCTCTGCGGTAATAAGCACTGTAGCACCCCATTTTTTGAGCATCTCTACCAAATCAAATAAAAATTCTCTGTAGTTTGGCATGTACTCACGCAGCGGATTAATAGGGTCAATAACAATGCGCTTTGGCATGGTCTTGGCAACCACCTCACCAAGTCTTCTGATTATAGAACTGCTTTCTGTTTTTATCAACTCAGATATGTCCTCATATTTTATAAGCTCCTCTTCAAAATAGCTCCTCTTAAAAAATTCAAAATCGGACATGAATCGAACCATCCACCCGAACTTCTCGCTTAATGTGGTTACATAGAGCCCTTTCTCCCCCTGTACAGCACCATACATTAAGTATTGTAAAGAGAAAATGCTTTTTCCAGCACCCGGTGGGCCATGCACCAAGATTATAGATGGGTCCGGAAATCCGCCGTCAATCAACGGGTCTAAGCCGCTAATTCCTGTTTTTAATCTCATCTATTCACCTCCTCTATACTTAGCTTATCATCACATAACTCGTGGATATAAGAGCATAGTTCTTCAGCTTTGCCGCTAAGGGTTATAATCACACCTACACCGTATTTTTTGGTGGTATCGTGAATTGATTGCATGAATTCTTTTATGGATTCCAAGCTCCAGAAGTGGGTGAGATACTCTATGTCATCAATTATAATATACTGATAATCTTGAATAATGGGAAAATCTCTAACTAAAAACCCCCCAATTTGCACGGTTTTTAATTCTCTGGGCGTTAAAGGAAATGCAAGTTTTTTTGCGTTGCCTAAATCTAGGTAAGTGAGCCTTCGCTGTGGGACATGATGCATACTCAATATATACGCCATATACTGATGCGGCTTTTCTACAGAGATAAAAAGAACTCGCGCATTTCTAGTGAGTATGAGTTCTTTGAGTATATGGTAATTTAGCTCAGCTAGTGGCATCTTTGAGCATATTACAGCTGTTACTTTCTTTGGTTCAATTTTGGAAATTAACTCCAGATTCATTCTCCATACCCCTTTCTAACGATTATTCCGCGATACACTTTCTTCTTTCCCTCGCGATCCATGAGTTCTATAGTAATCTGGTTTCTTTCTATTTTTATGCTTACCCGCTTTATAACAGAACTGTAGTATTTGATTTTCTTGCCCTTATTGTTTAATCTCTCAAATTCATTAAGAAGCCCAAGAGATTGAAGTGTGTGAATGCGTCTGTAACAAGCGGCAATTGGCACATTTAACTCTTGACTGAGCTGTATCGCGCTTTTTTCAGTATTATAACTAGCAGTTAGTATTTTTATTGCGTAACTATCTGCAAGAACTTTCATTATTTTCTCAAGCTCAGCGTCCATAATAAAAAACAACACCCCTTTATTTAAATATTTTGCATTGTGATTATCGCAAATGAAAATTAAGTTTGAGTTTGACAATATCTATTGTGATTTTCACGAGGAACCCTTTTTATATCCATACAGTGATGATTAATTATGATAGACATAGGTGCCTCAGGAATACTAGACGCAATCCTTCACATAATCTTTGCAACAATAGCCATTATGCTAATATATCCCAGATGGAAAAATCATATTAAAGAGCTTGTAATTCTTGCAGTGGTGATGGAGTTTGTAATTGATGGGGCGCATCTTGTTAATAAGAATATCACGCATAACATATTCTTCCTTGTTGAGTTTCCGCTAATTGCCATATTTGCAGGATATATTACCAAAGAGCGAAAAATACTCACTGGCGCGCTTCTTATTCTCGCCAATACTTGGACGCATCTTATTATGGACCTGTTCTATGAAGGAGATACATTAGCGCTGTATTATCCAATTTACAGCACTGAGTACAGTGCGCACCCAGCTGGTTTTCTCCATGGTATGATAATATGGTTGCTTATATTGATGCCCATAGCAATACTACTGAGATTCAAAGAGCGGAAAACTATTCAACCTCTATCTCTTCCTCCTTACCCCAGCGGAAGGTGAGTTTTAGCACAATTTTACCGTTGACCATCTTTACTTCTGCGTTTTTCACATTTGCTTTGTACAGTGTTATCCATTTGCCCTTGGAAGTTAGCTTACGTCCCTCTTTTTTAATAAGCCCTAGCTTCTCTAGCTCTCTAATACGTCTATAACAAACGGCAATGGGTATGCCTAACTGTGTGCTCAGCGTGATGGCATCTAATGGGCGGTGTAACGTGGCTCTAAGTATGCGAATTGAGTATTGGTCCGAGATATGTTGAAG
>JALULR010000076.1 GCA_027056155.1 DHVE2 group archaeon | reverse complement strand
CCCGAGCCAGTAAGTATTGTTGTAGTCCATTCCGGTAGTGCCATATTACGAATGGGAATATATGCAAAACTCTTAAAGTTTTCTAATATAAAGAGATAATTGTATTATGTATTTCTGCACATTGTATAAGTGTGAAACACGGTGAAAAACTCAAATGCGCTGGAAATAATGAGGGTGTGAGAGCCAGTAATAAGGAGTGTAATGGATATATATCTCATGTTGGGTGATGAATAATGGAGGAGAGTGCGTAAAATATTAATACTTTTATGCGATTATCACTTTGGTGGCTTAGATGAAAAATGGGTTGATAGTATTGGGACTAATTGGGATTATGGTGCTTAGCGCGTTGGCGGGGGTTGACTGTGCACCCCGAGAATAATGGACACTATGGAACTTTTGTTAACTCTGTTTTTGATAATGGAAGGATTAAGTATGAGATACACGGATTAAACGCGGAGATTCAAACGCATTTTGGGAGGATACTCGTAGAAAATTTGCATCCTGAGGTATGGATAAATGAGAATGGATGGGAGAAAGTAAAATATAAGATGCTCAAATTCTTCAACTACACATCGAATGGTGCCCATAGAGTTGTTGTAGAAGCAGAGCACAAGGGGAAGATATATTCTCACCTAACCATAGTGTACGATGAAAAAACCAAGTTTTCGCTTTATCAGCCACTGTTTCCAAAGCTCTTTATCACATTCAATAAAACTATAAAATATAAAATAAACATGGTGCTTGAAAACGTAAAAATAAACCACTTCCTCGTAATAGATAACGGAACCGGCTACACGGAGCCGCCGTTTAAGAAGGGACATATGAGATACATGGTATACAATGGAACGATAAAAAGTGATAAAAGATTTAGAGCGTGGCAGGACATAGTGATAGGCTTTTGTGGAGGAAAGAAGAAATTCGGGCTTAATTGGGAGAAATACAAAGGAGGATACAGAAATCTTAAATTTGAGAAAGGAGATAGTGGAATCAGTATGGAGGTAGAAAGCGACCCGCAGGAAATGAGTGCCTATACAGTGAAGACAGTGGGCTTTCCAATTCCGGACACCGGCGGTGGCGGTTCTGGAGGTGGCGGTTCTTCACCAAAAGATACGGATGGAGACGGTTTGAGTGATGACAAAGAAGAAGCAGGGTGGTATGCATACTGGTACGATAGCTCCGGAAATTATCATTGGGCTCTTGTGACTTCAGATAAGAACAAAAAAGATACAGATGGAGATGGTGCGAGCGATATGGAAGAGTACCAGCAGCAAACTGATCCGAGAAGTTGGGATACAGATGGAGATGGGATGAGCGATGGTTATGAAATTCATCATGGCAAACCCGCTGGCGGCTGGCAGGAGCCGAACTGGTACAACCACAGGTATGCGGTGATAGTTGTTGGTGGGGGATATTTAGTTTATTATGATAATACAAACAGCCTAAGGATGTACCCTGCATTTTGGAATGATGGAAAAGCAATGTATTATAAGTTAGTAAATGATTACCACTATACCAAGAATGATGTTTATCTTCTCTCTTCAGCATGGTATTGCAGGTATCCAAATTCCGATAGAGGGGACTGGTTTGGACATAATATGTGGACTGATGAAATTGTTGACGGTGAAGCAATGTGGGACTCGCCGACGCACTATGACATAAAAAATGCGCTGGATGACATAAGTAGTAAGATAACCGTGCATGATTCACTTATGATAGTTGTAATAGCTCATGGTGGATACAAGACTAGTAGCTCAGGATTTTTTTTGGTGAGAGCTGATATTTCTGACTCTGATGCCATACGTAATCCTTCAAACCAGATATATGAAGTAGATTCTGATACATTTGGGGCGTATCTAAATAGCCATTTTGGTGGTAATAACGGTGGGAGAAAATACGCAGTAATGACTATAATTCTTCAAACTTGCAACAGTGAGAGTATGGTACCTAATTTGGAAGGAGATCATAGAATAGTTATGGCAGCATCTGATTGGGATAAAGAAACATACATCGAAATGGGAAGTAATTTTCAACATTTTGCATTTATTTATGAGGGTTCAACACAAATAGATGGTGTGACTACTTCTACATATCCGGGCATTATCGAATCTATGGGTAGTTTATCATTTCCACATTCTCTATATTATATGTATTCTGACAGTTGTACATCTACCTCTCATAACTATGGGGCAGTAAGCATAGTAATCTCAGGAATTATACTAACACAAATAGTCGCCGATGGTCGTTCTACGCCACATATCTATAATATGGATTTAGCAGAGGTGGTTTACCTATGAATGATGAAAACTTACTAAAAACTAGAAATATTCTTCTAATTTCTGCGATTATTGAAATATATATCCTTTTTTTGTTGATAACAGTGTATATTATGCTTTCTGGTGTGGGGGCATGTTGAATGGGAGGAAAATTCGAAAATGAAATTGAGCTTCTTAAGGTTATAAATGTTATTCTTATTGGTGCTATCGCATTTATGGCCATATTAATAACACCATATTTTGCCACTCAACATGGCAATATTATAGAAGGTAAACTCGAATATATGTCGGGTATATCTGATCCTACTAATTATTCAAAAGGGATATGGATAAAAATCACACTTAAAAATCCGAAAAAAGCTACAATTGAACATATTCATCTGGGTCTTTACATATCCAGAGAAATCCATGGGCAATTTAATTTTGATGGAAACTTCACAGCTAAATTTCAGAATTATACAGCGGAATTTTACGACGTGGATAAGGATGGATATGTTTCTTCAGGAGATGTGTGCCATATTTACGGCGGAATACTGAAAAACGCAACCGTGTGGTTTGATATCTCAGGTTACAGTGGCCAGTTAAGGGTGAAAGTATGACCATGAATGTTATTTGTAACACATACGATCGGCATGGAGAGGATAGAGCATCCACGGATAGGATAGCCAACGGCGAGGCAATGTGGGACTCTCCCAATCATGACGACATAAAGCGTGATACAGTGAAACAATGATTCTCACTATTATAGATGAAAATAGAATATTGATAAATTTAGGTGATAAAGTATGGAAAGAAGATATATGTGGGCAATAGCGGCGTTGGTATATCCTCTTTTGTTATTTTTATTTATGCCGCTGTCTTTTTTTATAATGACCCAGCTTTTGTTCTCACTGTTATTTGGCTTTCTTGCGTATATAG
>JALULR010000075.1 GCA_027056155.1 DHVE2 group archaeon | reverse complement strand
GACGAAGAGACGATAATAACAAAAAACTTTGAAAAACCGGTATTCATAACACATTATCCAACTAAAATTAAACCGTTTTATCATCGTCCAGACCCGGATAATCCAAGCGAGGTGCTATGTCACGACATGCTTGCACCCGGAGGTTATGGCGAAGTTATTGGCGGAGGAGAGAGAATATACCAGCTCGATGTTCTCCTTAAAAGACTTGAAGAAGAAGGCCTTAACCCCGATGACTACTATTGGTACGTAGATTTGCGAAAATACGGCAGCGTGCCTCATGCAGGGTTTGGGCTCGGTGTAGACAGGCTTGTATGGTGGCTCGGCGGGCTTTCACATATTAAATACGCTATACCCTATCCAAGGACAATAAGAAGAGTAAAGCCATAGGAGAAAACATAGGTGGATAACTATTCAATCTTATCACGAATATATCCTCCAAGCATTAGCCCAATTAATCCGAACATCATGTAAAATATAATTGCGATCCAGCTAAATTCCACAAACCTAAGTATGAGAATATCACTTGTGTATAGAGAGTAGCCATAGATAAAATACGGAAATGCTTGATAAACTACAGCAACTATATATCCGAATATAGAGCCAAGAAGCACTACAAGAAACGCATGCTGCGATGATTCTATTAAAATACCCAGAGGGAGAGCAATAAGAATAGAATACAAAACATATAAAAGCATAGTGTATGAATAAGTTCCAATTGGAATCACACATATCACTGAATACACCAAGTAAAAGGTTAAGTAAGCGTAGAATGGCACGACTATAGCAGTGTAAAACGACACAACCTTCAAAGCTTCAAGTTTTTCAGCTAGTTCCTTCATATTCAATCACTACCTCTGGGAGCTTCCAAAGATACCAAGTCCTGATGTTATACTGATACTCCTTTGTATTAAAGTCACCAAGCCAGCCATCGATGCTAAGCGTAGTATACCATTTGACAGTGAGATTATGCCCTACTAGCCACCTAAGTTGATGCATCACATACGCGCGCCATAGCGTGGTTGTGTTTGTATCCACAATCTTTATGTCCTTAGCGCTATGTGGAGAAACGCATATTTCATCATTTAAATACATGTATCCGTAGTTATTAGCTTGATACTTCTTCGAACCATTAAGTAAAAACACCTGCCAAGTAACCTTCTTTACACAGTACCTAAGATGACCCGGATTGTTTATAGTAAATACTATGTGTGGCACATAGCTAGTGTTATTATAAATCACTTGAAAGCGCACATTCTGCGGGTTTTCTGAGATTAAAGTATCACGGGATTTTTCGATATAAGCAAGGTTCATAGCAGAAAACAAGCCACCTATGAGAAAAATAATAGATAAAACAACAAAAATATAGAGAACTTTTTTGATATTATCCATCACTGCACCTCATATTTCTATGGTCTTCTCCGTGGGCTCCTCTTCCATGAATTTCTCAGCAAAATGACACGCTACAAAATGCCCTGGGGAAATCTCTTTGAGAGGTGGGTCTTTCACATCGCATATACCCTTCTGTGCATAAGGACAGCGAGGCCAGAACCTGCAGCCCTTCGGGAGGTTTATTGGGCTCGGTATCTCTCCCTTTATCTCAACGCGACCATGCTTATGCTCGGGGTCCGGCACTGGCACAGCGGATATTAGCGCACGAGTGTATGGGTGAACATGATTAAATATAACCTCATCAGTCTCACCCATCTCAACTATTCTTCCAAGGTACATCACCGCAATTCTGTCAGACATGTATCTTGCCACTGCGATATCATGGGTTATGAAGATGTACGGTATCTTATAACGCTCTCTCAAATCAAGCATGAGGTTCATAACACCTGCGCGTATAGAAACATCTAGCATGGATACCGGCTCATCTGCCACTATAAACTTGGGCCTCAAAACCAGAGCTCTTGCTATGGCAACTCTCTGTCTCTGTCCACCGCTCATCTCATGCGGGAATCTGGATAGATACTCTTCCGCAGGTTTTAAACCAGCATCTTCGAGAGCTTTTATTACCATCTCTACCTTGTCATCGTAAGTCTCTCCAATGCCATGTATTATTAGAGGCTCCATTATAGTTTTCTGCACGGTAAATCGTGGATTCAAGGATTCGTATGGGTCCTGAAATATCATCTGCACATATCTGCGATACTTTTTTAGCTCTTTGCCCTTTAGCTTAGCAATATCCGTTCCTTCAAATATGACACTACCCTCTGTAGGGTCTTCTAATCTGGTGAGCAAACGTCCTGTGGTGGTCTTACCGCAACCCGACTCACCCACTAGCCCAATAATCTCGCCTTCATGGAGGTTGAAAGATATTCCATCAACCGCCTTGACATATATTGGCTCACCAGTAAACTTAAACATTCCTGTATGCAACTCAAAATATTTTTTAAGGTTCTGGACTTTGATTACAACCTTTCCACTAGTATAATCACTCATTTTACTCACCACCTAACTCACCATATAGCTCTTCAGCAAAGTGGCATTTTGAATAGTGACCCGGAGATATCTCCACGAAGGGCGGGTCCTCTTCCAAGCAAATATCCTTCGCATAAGGGCACCTAGGTGCAAACCTACAACCTTTAGGTGGATTTGCCAAATCTGGAGGACTTCCGGGAATGGAGCGAAGCCTCTTCTTTTCTCCTTTTATACTTGGAAACGCTTTAAGAAGCGCCTCTGTGTACGGGTGTGCAGTCTCTTTGAATATCTCCGTTGCAGTACCTTTTTCAACCAAGTGGCCAGCATACATCACTGACATCTTCTCTGCCATCTCTGCAACCACGCTCACATCGTGTGTAATTAGAATCATAGCTACATTCTCTCGCTTCTGCAACTCTGCAATCTTTCCTAAGATACGGTCCTGAGTAACCACATCAAGTGCAGTTGTAGGCTCATCAGCGATAATCAATCTAGGGCTAAGCGCCAGAGACATAGCAATCATTGCCCTTTGCTTCATTCCACCGCTATACTCATGTGGATAATTATCGATTCTGTCTTTAGGAATACCCACGAGGTCAAATAGTTCCTCTATTCTCTTTCGTACCTCTTGCTCTGTCATATCCTCATGAGCCAAAATAGCCTCTGCAATTTGGTCACCAATAGTATACACAGGATTAAAAGCGTTCATTGCACCCTGAAATATCATCGAGATTTTACTCCATCTATACGCTCGCATCTCCGGGCTGTACTC
>JALULR010000074.1 GCA_027056155.1 DHVE2 group archaeon | reverse complement strand
CGATAGCACGTCCCCGCTGCCTGCAGTGGCCATGCCTGAGTTTCCGCTCATATTTACATATACTCTTCCATCAGGCATCGCTACTAGGGTGTGCGCGCCTTTAAGTACCACTATGGCGTTGTGCTCTTCTGCAAATGTCTGGGCGGTTTTCAAAGGCTCGTCCAGTACCTCCCCAACTGTCTTTTTGGTAAGTCGTGCCATCTCTCCAGGGTGGGGCGTAAGCACCGTTTCATAGCTTCGCTCGTCGAGCAGGGAAACGTTGCCAGAAAGCGCAGTCAAGCCGTCGCCATCGATGAGCAAAGGCTTCTCAATCTTTGGCACTATGTCCATGGCAAGTTTTTGGGTTCTTTCGTTAAGAGATATGCCGGGCCCGAGCACCACAAAATCCACCTTATTTGCTATATTCAAAAGCTCTTCTTTAGATGAATAGCTAATGCTCCCTGCCTCAGTTTCTTCGAGTGGGTAAAATACGATTTCTCTACCTTCATCGCCAATAAACGGCACCACTGACTTAGCTGTAGCTAGGCGCGCATAGCCTCCGCCAGCCTTCAAAAACGCCATGGCTGAAAAGAACGGAGCGCCGTAGTATTTCTTAGCGCCTGCAATAAACAGCGCATCTCCAAATGTGCCTTTGTGCCCGTCTGGCTGCCTTCGGGGCAAAACCAAAGGCGAGTTAATCTCGATTTTCACCTCCACCCGGTTATAGTTTTCCGGTGGAAAAGAGATGTGCGTCACGTAAAGCTCTCCGCAGTGCTCGTATCCGGGATAGAGTATGTTGCCAATCTTTGGCAATCCAAAAGTTATGGTATAATTTGCGCGCACCGCTAAGCCCATGACCTTGCCCGTGTTGCCCGCTATTCCAGAAGGAATGTCAATTGAGAACACTAGCTTAGCCGACTGATTAATGATATTTATTGCCTCTGCGTACCTACCTTCCACATTGCGCGATAGCCCTGTGCCTAATATTCCGTCAATTACCGCGTCTGCGGTCTCTACAGCCATGCGCACCATTGCGTTATCACCCTCAAAATGCTCGACATCGACTCCTATGTTTTTTACGATATCGTAGTTCATCTTTGCAGAACCCTTGTACTTCTCCGGCGCGCTCATCAGGTATATCTTTATATTTGCACCGTTAGAATGCAGCTTTCTCGAGACAACCAGTGCATCTCCTCCGTTGTTGCCCGGGCCCGCAAATACCACAAATTTTTTGCTTTTCACATCTCCAAAATGCTTGAGTATGACAAAATAAACAGCGTTTCCCGCATTTTCCATGAGAAGTTTGTCTTCAATTCCGTACCGCTCTATTGCAGTTTTGTCCATATTTCGCATCTGCTCTACAGTGCTAATTCTCATAGTGGTCACCGTGTCTGCATGGCTTTCAAGCATAATTTGTTTTTGCTGCAAAAAATTTATATGTGCCAAGACGCATAGCATGCAATGGTGAGTATGGATAAAGACTTGCACGGAAAAAGAATGAATTCGAGTCTAAATTCTGAGAGGTGTGGGCGATGGGATTAGAGCTCCAGATATCGGCTTTGAAAATAGTTGACGTTATTTTGCTTGTTATGATTATATGGGTTGCTTACTTACTGGCCGGAATTCAACCAGGAATTCAACCATGCTCATGCACGGATAAATTAGTTGGTGAATTGGAATACATGTCCAATATATCTCAGCCGAATAATACCAAGGTAGGAGTGTGGGTAAAAATATTGTTGAATCACCCAGAAAGTGCGCGCTCCGAGCGTACTATGGGCTATATTTTCGAGTCAAATGACAATTATACTGCGTTTCTATTTAGAGATGCAGGGAATACCCTAAATGAAAGCGGATACTTGATTAGATACTACGATAAAAATGCCAATGGTTTGGTGGACACCGGAGACATGCTGCATGTGTGGGGCAAAAATCTATCTGGATGCGCGGTAGCCTTTACCGTGAGTGGCTATAGCGGAAACGCAGAATTAAATATACCTTAGTTTGAAGAGGTGGAAAAATGAAGATGAAATATAAACGCCCAAAAAGTAAGGAGGAATTAAAAAGGCTCAGAGACCTGCTACTCGTAGTGGCTGCAATAGAAGTGTTAGTAGTTTTCTTGATGATTGCTATGTATATTTTCTCGCTTCCCATGGGGTGCGGGTGCTGAACTGGAAAATCGAGGGTATTTAAAAATATTTATGTGCCATAATGTAATAACATCACACAGATGCCATATATGGGCAAAGAAGAGCCCAGAGAAAATAATTGGATATATTCTAGAGAGTGGAAGCATAGAATTAAAGTTCAAGTTTGATGAGACAAATGGCCAAATTTTGCTCAAAAATGGTTATTATGGTGAATACTTCGATAAGAACGAGAGAGGATACGTAGATTCTGGTGACTCGCTTCATATCTGGGGTAGGGCGCTTTCTGGAAACTACGAGCTAATTTTGCGCATAGCACTTATGCTCATTCAGCAATCTTGCAGCCATGCGCAACGCGATTAATTTCTTTTTTCTATCTATTTTCTCAACTCTGCCATCTTGGAAATTTTTTTCTCGAGCATCTCTCGCTTTGCAATGTCGTGGCGCGAATAGACCTTTCCCTGCACATGAGCCAAGGCGCGCTCTGCAATTGCCTCCGCCTCGTATATGTCGGGCGCTAGCCCCACCACCGCGAGAGCACGCGAGCTTGTAGTGTATATTTGCCCTGCGCGTTCGTCCACTGACGCATAGTATAGCAACGCGCCCTCTTTTTCTATTCTCTCTTCTCTCACATTTAGCTCTACGCCCTTTGCAACATTCTGCGTGCCGTAGCCCTCGGGCACGATGTATTTTACCACCGTTGCAGTATTTGAAAACTCCAAATTCTCGCTAATGTGCCCGTTAATTATGTCCCACGCAATATCCACCAAGTTGCTCTCGAGTATAGATAGCACGTTCATCGCTTCAGGGTCTCCAAATCTGCAGTTTATCTCTATAATTTTAGGCCCGCTAGCAGTGAGCATAAACTGTCCGTACATAACGCCTCTGTATTCTCTGCCCTCTTTGCGCATTGCCTCGATTATTCTCTTTAGTATATTCAGCGCGCGCTCGTAGTCCTCTTTGTCCATGAACGGCAAAAGATGGTTTTCCATGCTATACGAGCCCATGCCTCCGGTGTTTGGCCCTTTATCACCCTCATACGCTCTCTTGAAATCTTGAACAAGTGGCATGCCCATTACCCTCTTACCGTCGGTGAATACCTGCAAGGTGAATTCCTCGCCGAGCAATTTCTCCTCTATGATTACCTTGCCCTCGCCGCCTATCTTCTCATCGAGCACCTTCTTTGCGTATTTTATGCCCTCTTCTTTCCTAGTGAAGTGGTCACCCATGACCCACACACCTTTGCCGCCTGTGATGCCCACGGGCTTGATAACGAATGGCTTATTGTAATCCGCCAAAAACTCTTCCAGTTCCCGCGAATCTGTGAAAACATGATAATCTACTCTACCCTCAATGCCGTATTTTTGCATCAAGTTGCGCATAAACTCTTTTGAGCCTTCGATTATCGCCGCGTTTTTGTTCGGGCCCACTGCCGGAATGCCCTGCTCTTGCAGCATGTCTGCCATGCCCTTAATTAGCGGCTCTTCGGGCCCGATAAACGCAAAGTCGATTTTCTTGTTGCGTACCCAGTCTAGCTCTTTCACAAAGCTAACCGAGTTATGGTCCCCTATCACGTACTCTTCGGATATTCTCGCGATGCCCGGGTTCTTGTGCTTCATCACCGCATATATCTTTGCGCCGCCTTTTTTGAGAGCTTTAGCAATTGCGTGCTCTCGCGCACCCGCACCGATAAGAAGTACTTTATTCATCGCGCACACCTCCTGAATTTTCAAAGAATTTTTTCAACTCCTCCGGCTTGGACGCATCTATGCCAAAGTACTCGTTGAACCTTTTTGTTGTGCGCAAAATCTCCGTGCGCCCAGATTTCTTGGAGTATATCATGCCTCGCTTTTTAAGCTCTTCCACCTGCGTATACACTTTCGTGCCTAGCATATCTCTGAGCTTTTTCTTGGTTATGGGCTGGTAATACGCTATCACCGCCAGCGTTTTTAAGAGCTCGTCGCTCATCTCTTTCTTTCCCACTTTGTACCCGTATTCTACATATTCATCTCGAAGTTGCATCACATACTTGTTGCCAAGCCTTACTATTTCTATTGCGCCCGCTCTCTTTTCGTACTCATTTCTAAGCTTTTTCATCGCCTTGCTTACGTCTTCCACATTTAGCCCGATAATCTTTGCAATCCCTCCAACACGCATTGGCTTGTCTACAGAAAACAACACCGCTTCTACCCTTCGCATAGACTCGTCCATGGCTCTGCATGGCTTTTGAGATTAATAAATTATCCACGCTCTACAAATGTGCTAATGCATTTTCGCACTCAAATATGTGTGTAGAATAACAAATACACATAACTATCCAGAAATATTTAAATATGTTCCCATAATGTTTTCTTCAAAGAGGTGAAGAGCCATGGTTAATGAGGAAGAAGTATGGCAGGCACTTAAAGAGGTAGTTGACCCAGAAGTTGGGGCCAATGTTGTAGATCTCGGTCTGGTATATGAAGTGAGGGTAGATGAGGGTAAGAGAGTGTATGTTAAGATGACCTTGACGGTGCCCGGCTGTCCGCTAATGAATGTACTTCCTGCGCAGGTTGAAGAGCGTTTATCACAGATTGAGGGTGTTGAGCAAGTGCGTGTTGAGCTCACATTTGACCCGCCGTGGAGCCCAGATAGAATGAGCAAAGAGCTAAGGGAAGCGTACGGCTGGTAATATTCATGCGATGAGTGGTGAAAAATCATGAAAGCATGGGTTGTAGAGCGCCAGAAAAAAATCGAAGAGCACCCGCTTGTGCTTAAGAATTTGCCTGTGCCCGAGCCCGGCGAGCACGAAATTCGAGTTAAAGTCACGCATTGCGGAATATGTAGAACAGACCTGCATATAGCTGAGGGAGATATACCGCTTTCAAAAGTGCCCATTGTGCCCGGGCATGAAATTGTAGGCATAGTTGATTCACTAGGAACGCATGCTAATCGATTCTCTGTAGGAGATAGAGTGGGTGTGTCATGGCTCAACTCTACATGCGGCACCTGCAAGTACTGTCTGCGCGGTGACGAAAATTACTGCCCGAGCATAAAGAGAACTGGCTACGATGTTGATGGAGGCTTTGCAGAGTATGTGCTAGTGCACGAAGATTATGCTTTTGACCTGCGCAATGTTTCGCTCTCATCCGAAAATCTTGCACCAATTATGTGCCCAGGCATTACTGGGCATTATGCGTTTAGAATCTCAGGCATAGAAAATGGAGAGCGGCTTGGAATGCTGGGGTTTGGGCCCACTGCGTATTACATACTTCGCGTGGCAAAGAGCATGGGCATGGAAGTATATATTAGCACTAGAAGTCCCGAGCACAAGAAAATTGCGAAAAAATACGGCGCAGACTGGGTTGGAAATATAGCACAGGAAGATTTTCCGCACAAGGTTGATGCGTTTATCTATTTTCCCGCAACGGGAAAGCTTGTAGAGCGCGCGCTGGCAAACACCGTGCCTGCTGCAACGCTGGTGCTTGGCGCAGTGACTATGTCGCCTATATATATAGAGAATTATACTGCTAATCTGTGGGGTCGAACGGTTAAAACGATATATCAGGTTCGCAGAGACTATGGCGCAGAGTTTATCAAGCTTGCAGATAAGTTAAACTTAGACATTGAAAAAGAGATAGTTAGCTTTGAAGATGTGCCTAATGCAATGGTGCGGCTAAAGCAGGGCAAAATCAAAGGTATGGTACAAGTTATCAAGTTTTAAAAAGAATCTAGCTCGTAAACTTGCAAGCCATCTCTATAGACTCGAATGGTGCCTTCACTGGACACAACAAAGCTTACTGCCCGAGTTAGTTTGGTTATGGACTTGCCTGCAAGGTGCCTGCCTCCGAGCTTGTCCACTTCGTCAACGAGCAGAGATTTTATGTATGCGCCGCATGTGATTACATAACCTCTTGAATCGAGAATCATGGCACCGTCCATGGTGGCAAATTCCCGCAAAGTCTCAAAATTCGACTCGTCTAGTATGCTTCTCTCGCTCAGACTAAGTGATTTTATCGGATTACTTATTTTTTGAATGAGATACTTTTTAACATTTTGCGAATCGCTAACTACGAATAATGCGCCTGTGGGTATGCCTTCCCTGCCCTTTTTTGCAATGGCCATTGAGAGCCGAAGCAAGCTTTCCACTAGCGCGCCGCTAATTCTATCCGCTAGCTTGTGCAGTAGCATGGGATACTTCATTTCGGTCATATTCATGAGAAGCTCGTAATGCTCACCCTGTTTTTCAAACAACACCAAAATCTTATCATCTGCCTGAATATACGACGCGTTTAGGAGATAGAAAATAACATCTCTTATAATCTTGATGCTCTCAATATCAGGATAGCTCGAGTATTCTGCATATAGCACCGTTGCATTTTTGAGAGTCAGCACGGTCCTGCTCGGGTTCACATGCTTTGGGTATATGATAATTAGCGGGAAATTGATATACTCTTCAACTAGCGATTCGGGGTCATCACCCATAGCCACTACCTTTGTTATGTCCACAACTTAGCATAGCTATTCAGATATTTTATGTTTTTCTTTATTGCCGCGTTATCAGAACTATGGTCCTTTAGCAGCACACGCTCTCTGGATTAAATATTTTAAAATCGTAATTCATGGGTCAAAACTCATAGAGATGCTATGGCGCTTTTTACCGCTGTGCAATACTTATCTGCAAGGGGTTTTTAATTGCGTAGTCGGAGCAAAAAAAGAAATACTATTTTACAAATATCACACACAAAATCGGATAGAGGTGGGTTGATGTTCCATTTATGCAAAAAAATATACAGAAAAAAGTATGGGGAATTGAAGAGACGCCACAAAGAATTAGAAAAAAGGTACAAAGAGCTTGTATCGATGTACAGAGCATTATATGAGCTATATAATGGGCAAGGTTGCCCGCTCGAGCGGTTAAAACTTCACATCATGAGAAATGCATCAAATATTAGAAACTACAATTCAAAGGATAGAACATATAATTCGAGAAAATATGTATGCCTTGATGGCCAAGTTGTACGCTCAAAGGCAGAGCGGGAGATATATAACTATTTGATTTTGAACGGTGTGAAGGTTCGCTATGAGGCGATTTACAAGACGCCATGGGGTTCAATTATTCGGCCTGATTTCTATTTGCCAGATTATAAAATATATATTGAGTACTTTGGCAAGGAGAAAGGCGAGGATAAAAAATACGATGAAATTATGAAGTTTAAAAATGAGCTTTATCACAGTTCGCCAATACCATTTATTATCTTACACTCTCACGATGATGCAAATCTTTACCACGCTATAAAGTCAAAGCTTGCAAGGTACATCAATGTCTCAAACTGGATTTAACACAACACATAAATAATATAAGTGTGTATACTACCAATATGGTTGAAATAAAACTCGAGGCTGGCAATAATGTCACGAATCTCACTAAACTGCTGTTGTACATAGTAATTGCGGGCATGGTCATATCCGCCGCATTTTTCGCAGTTATGCTTGTTTATTTCATGTTTTTCAATCCCCTCTCTTAAATCCCAGTCGCTTCCGCAGCTCTTTTATAATTTTCAGAAAACATTAAATCTCACATTACATTTATAACTCTCGTGCCAGAGTCAAGATACCTAAAAGACGGTGCAATCGAGAAAAGAGAGTATCAGGTGAATATTGCTAAAAGCGCGCTAAGAGGAAACACATTGGTTGTGCTTCCCACGGGGCTAGGCAAGACCATAATCGCGCTGCTCGTAATTGAGGAGGTGCTTCGCAGAAAGGGAGGCAAGGTTCTTTTCCTCGCGCCCACAAAGCCGCTGGTAAAGCAGCATCAAGACACGATAATAAAATTGATGAATGTGCCCGAAGATGCGGTTGCTATTTTTACAGGCGAGATATCTAAAGCAAAGAGAAAAAAATTGTGGAATGAGGCGCAAATTATCATATCTACCCCGCAAGTAATTCAAAATGACCTCATCTCCGATGCAATATCTCTAAACGATGTTAATCTCCTTATATTTGACGAGGCGCACCGTGCAGTGGGCAATTACGCTTACGTTTTCATCGCTGAAAAATACAGAGAGAAGGAAGACCATCTCATACTTGCGATAACCGCCTCGCCCGGGGGCAAAGAAGAGAAGATAATGGAAATCATAGAGAATTTAGGCATAGAAAACGTGGAGATAAGAACGGAAGAGGATAGCGACGTAAAGCCCTACGTGAAAGAGGTGAAGCTATATCTCAGGCAGTTGCCCATGCCCAAAGAACTGAGCGAGCTTTACAATAAGTTAAAGGAATTATACGAAGATATAATCGCCGAGCTGCGCAAATATCATCTTTTTATAATTAAAAAGAAAGTATCGAGGAAGGATATAGTCATTGCGCAGGCGGAGGTGCAGGCGCAAATAGCAGAAGGAAACTCCGAGTATTATCAAGCGGCCATGATGCTAAACATGGCCATAAAAATAGATTACGCGCTAGAATACTTGGAAACGCAGGGTTTTGAGTCGTGCTATTCTTATTTACTCAAGATTATAGAGGACGGCAATTCACGAGGTGGAAGCAAGGCATCGCGCACGCTTGTCCGTCATAGAAAATTCGTAGATGCGGTGCGCATTGCCCGCGAGCTATCGCACAAGATTGAAGAGATTGAGAACCCGAAGCTTCAGGCACTTGAGGAGATTTTAGAGGAAAAGATAGAGAAAAAGCCGGATTTTCGAGCGATTGTTTTTACGCATTATCGAGAAACGGCGCGCATTGTGGAAGCACGCTTAAAGAATTCAAATAAGATTAAGGCGGTCAGGTTTGTAGGACAAGCGAACAAGGGCGAGGATAAAGGCCTAAGCCAGAAAGAGCAGGTCGAAATCGTAAAAAAATTCAGAAGAGGAGAGTACAATGTTCTCATAGCAACTAGTGTGGCAGAAGAGGGTCTCGATATTCCTTCTACGGACATGGTGATTTTCTACGAGCCCATACCCTCAGAGATAAGGAGCATACAGCGCAAGGGCAGAACGGGCAGAACGAGTTTTGGAGAGGTTGTTATCCTCTCAATTAAAGGCACAAGGGACGTGGCGTACTTATGGTCCTCGCGCTTGAAGGAGAAGAGAATGCGCAATGAGATGAAATTATTGCGGAGAATAATGGGCGAGCGCTTGAATGGGCCAGCACGCAGAATATTTTCCAAGGATATGAAAAATGTGGATAATAAAGAAGAGCGAGAAAAAGAGGGGATACGTGAGAATTTCGATCCAAAAACGCAGGGAGAGCAGCGCACATTGTTTGAATTTTCTTCCGGGGAAATAAAAAAAGAGAAGATGTACGTAGATACCCGAGAATTCAGAAGCAAGGTTGTTAAAATTCTCTCTGAGGATTACGAAGTGGTTCCAGTGCAGTTAAGTGTGGGGGATTACGTGCTCTCGGACCGCATTGCAGTGGAGCGCAAGACCACAGGGGATTTTCTAGAATCCATTCGTGATGGGCGACTCTTTGAGCAGGTAAAAAAACTAAGAAATGATTACAAAGCTCCGGTGCTAATAATTGAAGGCGAGTCGTTATTCTCTCGGAACTTTCACGAAAATTCCATATATGGAGCTATAGCCTCTATAATCTCCGATTTCAATGTGCCTGTTATATTCACGCGCAATCCGGAA
The DNA here is from genome assembly GCA_027056155.1 of DHVE2 group archaeon. GTDB lineage: Archaea > Thermoplasmatota > Thermoplasmata > Thermoplasmatales > Aciduliprofundaceae > JAADDK01. The sequence continues at coordinate 2,063 of JALULR010000074.1, read as the reverse complement.
GAAACGGCAAAGCTGCTAAAAGCGTTGTATAGAAGGGAAAGGGCAGAGCATCGAGAAATCGCGTTGCACAAAGAGCGCAAGCCCATGACGCTGGAAGAGCGGCAGAGGTACATTGTTGAGTCGCTGCCCAGCGTGTCTGCAAAACTATCCAAGAGGTTGCTTGAGCATTTTGGCTCGGTGCGCGATGTTATGAACGCAGAGGTGTCGGAATTAGTAGATGTTAAGGGTATTGGCAGAAAAACCGCAGAAAGCATTCACAAAGTTATCACTGAAAAATACAAAAAGAAAGAGTGATAAAATTTTATCTAAGTTTCCTAACACTGTGCTCTTTTAGAGCGAAGGATATTATAATCAAATATTGCCTTGCGAGCTTTTTCAGATGGCAAGAGTGGCGCATGTTTATTGCATAGCTAGCATGATGTGAGAATAGTAAAAAAATCAAAAAAATTTGTAATGGTGAAACTTATAATACTTGAGTAACATGGCAGTGTGGGTGATACCATGCTAGATGAGGTAAATACTCTAGATGAGTTAGTGAGAAAGCATACAGAGTGGTTTAAGAACTCGCTGCCGATGATTGCCTCTGAAAACTTGATTAGTCCCATGGCAATGCGCTATCTACTCTCGGACTTGCACAACCGCTATGCTGAGGGGCTTCCGGGAAAGAGATATTACCAAGGAAACATTTATGTAGATGAAATCGAAAGAATTACCACCAAACTGGCTAAGCAGCTTTTCAATGTGCCATATGCGGATGTGCGTCCAATAAGCGGCACAAATGCAAATCAAGCAATTGTGTTCTCGCTATTAAAGCCCGGAGATGTGATGACCGGTCCACCTCTGCAGGGAGGTGCGCATATAAGCAGTGCAAAGTTCGGTGCTGTGGGAATGAGAGGTGTAAACAAAATTGAGTATCCATTCGATGTGGAAGAGATGAATCTAGATATAGATTTGACTGCCAAGCTAATCAAGCTTGTTAAGCCCAAGGTTGCGCTTTTTGGCAGAAGCGTGTTTTTGTTTCCCGCGCCAATTAAAGAATTAAGAGACGCAATAGATGAAGTGGGCGCAAAAGTATGGTACGACGGCGCCCATGTTCTCGGTCTCATAGCAGGTGGGCAGTTTCAAGACCCTCTGCACGAAGGTGCGGACGTGATGACCGGCAGCACGCACAAAACCCTGCCTGGACCGCAGCGAGGCATGATTTTGGCAAATCCGCGTGGAGATGAGGAAAAGAGAGAAAAGTTATGGAGCAAGATTCAGCGTGGTGTGTTTCCAGGGGTGATAAGTAACCATCACTTGCATCATATGGCTGCGCTTGCGATTTCTTTGGCAGAGCATATTGAGTTTGGAAAGCAGTATGCAGAGCAAATTGTAAAAAATGCGCAGACTCTTGCGGAAGAGCTTCATGCTCTCGGGTTCAAGGTGCTGGGAGAGAAAAACGGATTTACGAAATCGCATACCGTGCTTGTTGATGTGGTTGCCCAAGGCGGCGGCAGAAAGGTAGCTGAAGACTTGGAGAAAGCGAATATAATCTGCAACTACAATCTTCTTCCTTACGATGACCCGAAAAAACCGAGAAATCCAAGCGGCATAAGACTTGGGGTGCAAGAGCTCACGCGCATTGGTATGAAAGAGAGCGAGATGAAGCATGTTGCAGAGCTAATAAAGAAAGTGGCCATGGACGGAAAGCTCGAAGCGGTGCGCGAAGAAGTAAAAGAGATGAAAAGCGAGTTTAGCACGATTCAATACTGCTACACCGAGAACTTCAAAGCTTACCAATTTTTCGAGTTTCCATAATCTTATTTTTTCCGTAAACTTTTATCATGCAGAGAATTTGAATTGTAAGGTATTTAGAAAAATGTGTCGTACTATAGTGAGGGCGCTCCAAAACTTTAATTTGATTATATGCAACCTCCCTCTCATTTTATCTATATATTGGAGATGGAAATAAGAGCAATGCTTGATTTTGGTTTTTTACTTCTTTGGGTTTGGTTTCTTTTTAAATTTTTAATTTGCCTCCTGATGAATGGATATTTGTATTGACTATTTTTGCTAACCTCTGG
>JALULR010000073.1 GCA_027056155.1 DHVE2 group archaeon | reverse complement strand
AAGCAAGAGAGTTGAGAGAAGAGCGAGACCTGCTCCGTGAAAAGAGAGAGAAACTTTTTGAAGAGATGCGTGCAGAAAAAGAGCTGCGCAATTCAATAGTAGAGGAGATGAAAAAGCATAAAGAGCTACGAAAAGAGATAAGAGATAAAATAAACACCCTCATATCTTACGCTAGAGAAATCAAAAAAGGCACGCATGATAAAGTAGAGCTAAGATTAGAGAAGGTTAACAGCGAGATTCGAAGACTAGAAAACGAGCTGCAAACGAGGCCGCATAAATTAGATGAGGAAAACAAGATTATCGATACGCTTCGCGGGCTTAGAAAAGAGCGTGAGACCTTGAAAGAAGAGCTCCGCAAGAAGAAAAAAGTGCTTGGAGAAGTGGATAACATAGACGCCGAGATTCAAAAGCTGAGAGAAGAAAACAACAAAGAAAGCGAACTGGTAAAAAGATTATACGAGGACTCTCAAAAGCACCATGAACGCGTGGAAGAGCTCAGCAAAGAGATTATGTATCTAAAAGAGAAAATAGAAGAAAAAAACAAAGAGATTGAGAAGCTCAACCAGAAGGCAGATGCGTATCATGAGAAGGCCCAAGAGCTGCTTCAAAAGATTATTGAGATGAAAGGAGAGCACAGGCGGAAGAAAGAGGAAGAAGAAGCAATACTTAAAGAGTTGGAAGAGAAAAGCAAGGAAATAACAGAAGTAAAAGACGAAGATGTGGATAAGTTTATAGAGGCTCTCAAAAAGAAAAAGAAGATTAAGTACCCGTAACTACAGAGAAAGAAGATAGAAAAACAGAAAAATACCAATGATGAAAAGCACGCCACCAATAGCAGCATAAATTGCATAATTTTTGTCAGAGCCAAACACAATGGGTATGGGTCCAATTAATATCACACCACCATAATGCACCTTACTTGGATTTTGCTCAGGCTCACACCGGCGTTGCTCATTATACACCTCTAAATTCTGCGGCACTGTTGATGGATACGAGAAAAAAGGATAGAAAAATAGCAGCATTATGCCTGCAAAAATGAGCAATGTGCCAAGTGCCCCGTATAACCCCGTAGAATAGAATACAGGAAATATGAAAAATAGCGCTAAGCCACCCTCCCCATATATTAGCGATAGAAAGAAAAAGAAAATACCCAATATTATGAGAGCGCCGGCAAGCATTAGAAACTTGCGCATATTAATCACTTCAGTTTGTATCCACAGTTTCTGCAAAACTTATCTTCAGTGCTCACCTCAGCACCGCAATTTGGACAGCGATAAGTCCATACTAGCTTAGCGCCACAGTTCCAGCAAAACTTATCTTCTGGGCGCACAACAGCACCGCAGTTTGGACAATGTAGCTCCTGCTCCTCTTTTTTCTCCTCTTCTACAATATTCACTACGTCTTTTGGCTCGGGTGCCTCTGTGGGTTTGGGCACTGAAAAAGAGGGCTTAGACTCTGGAAGCTCTCCAGTCTCTAGTATTCTATTGCTTCTTATTGCTAGTCTCAGAGCATCGGTGTATTCTTTATTGGTAAATGCATCTTTTGCCTTGGCTAGGTACAGCATTGCGGCCTCTTTCACGGCTCCATTCTCCTGAGTTACTAGCTTTTCTTCCACTACCTTAATCTCAAACTTTGATTGTAGGAAATTTTCAGGAAGGTCTTTTTCCAGCTCTTTTAAAGGCGTGGGCAACTCGCTAGAATCGGAAGATTCATCAATTTTCTTGATTATCTTCATCTCCTCCTCCACCTGCGGACTAACCTTATCCAATACGGTGCTCTCCTCTCGAGCACGAGCAAGTATGCGTTTAGCACTTTCCACAATTTCCATGCATTCTGCATAGCTCTCTGTATTGTACGCTTGCTGTGCTTTTGCTAGCATGCTCTCGCCTGCTTGGGTGTCATATCCCTTTGCTCTAAGCACATTTATCATCGATTTAAGCATCTGCATTTGATTGTATGCTTGGTCTTTGGGACTTGTTTCTTCTTTTAGTTTTTTAAGCTTTGATTTTTTCATAAACGCTGCCATAACAAACACCCCTACTAACATAACCACCGCGATTACTAGCAACACAATGGTAAGTGTAAGCTCGTCCATTGCGGTATCATTTGCGTTATGGTATAAAAAGATTTTGCGGTAATCTACTATATCCCACAAAAATGCGAGGCACCGATACGAGGATTAACTTTTAATACTGTGTCATTTTTCCATATATTATGATGAATTCACGTGAAATGCGCCGGCTCATGAAGCAGTTGAAAACCAAAGAGATAGATGCGTATCAGGTGATAATCAAGGCAAGAGACGGTGACTATATAATTGACGAACCGCAGATTATGGCTATGGAGATACAGGGGCAAAAGATGCTGCAGGTAATAGGCGAAATGAGAAAAGTAGAGCGGGAAGAGGAGAGCCAGACAAATCAGACATACAGCGACGAAGATGTGCAGCTGGTTATGCAGCAAACTGGTTGCAGTGAAGAAGAGGCAAAAAAAGCACTTGAAGCCGCGAACGGAGAGCCCGCGGAGGCGATAATATCACTGATGAGCAGGAGATAATCTCCAAAGCACTGGAAAAAATCAAGCCAAATGATTCTGAGATTGAAAGAATAAAGAGCATTGCCAACTCATTAGTAGCGAAGGTAGAAGAAGAGATAGCTCAGAGAGAGATTGACGCCACGCCGATATTAGTAGGCTCGGTTGCTAAAGGCACATTTTTAAGAGAGCCAGATATTGATGTGTTTATTCGCTTTTCCCCCAAATATAGTCGTGAAACAATGGAAAAATTAGGATTAGAGATTGCAAAAGCGGTTATGCCAGATGGCTACGAAAGCTATGCAGAGCACCCGTATTTAAGAGGCGTTATAGAAGGTTTTAAAGTAGACCTTGTGCCTTGCTACAAAGTGGATAAAGCAGAAGATAAAATCAGCGCTGTGGATAGAACGCCGTTTCACACTGAATTCGTTAAGAATCATTTGAAAGATAGCCAAAATGATGAAGTGCGGCTTCTCAAGCAGTTTATGAAGGGGATAGGTGCATACGGTGCCGAAGCGAGGGTGCAGGGATTTTCCGGATACTTGTGCGAGCTATTAATAATAAAATACGGCTCATTTGCGAATGTACTTAAAAACGCTGCTAAATGGAAAAGAAGGGTATATCTCCATCTGGGTAACGGCAGCGCCACATTTAAAGCACCACTTGTATTTGTAGAC